>JAGODA010000346.1 GCA_017998475.1 Spirochaetota bacterium
GATGATACCTTGCTGATGTTGCGCTGGAGCATGTCCCAGCCCTTGGAGAGCCGCGCCTTATCGTCCTTCTCGATGCCGGAGCTAACCATGTACATACCGCCCTCGACGCCCATCAGAATGTTCTTGATGCTGTGCGCAAGGCCGGCCACCGTCTGCCCGACGGCGGCGAGGCGCTCCGCGTCGAGTTTCTCTTTTTCCAGTGCTTTAATATGGGTAATATCGGTGAGAATTTCGACTACATATTTGCATTCAGTGTGTCCCTTGATGAGCGGGGTCGTGGTTACCACGTAATGAGTTTCTCCACCGTCCGCGGATATGCCGACGTGGGTCGACGTGTGTTCGCCCCCGTCGAGGAAACTGAGGGCGGCGGGGCAATCCTCACAGGCCGACAAGCGCCTCTTATATAATTCAAAACACTTTTTACCCGTGCAGTCGCCGAATGTTTCCGTGAGTTTTTCATTGGCGCGCATGATGTTGAATCCGCGGTCTATCACCGCGATATAGCAGGGTACCCTTTCGAAGAATATCTCGCATTCGAGCTGATGGTTCCGTATTTCTGTAATGTTTTCTGACATCGCGACAATGTATGCGACATTGCCGTTCAGATCGAGGGCCGGGGCCGTCTGGACCATATAATATTCGCGATACCCCACCACCTCCTCGAATTTCCGTGGAATACCGTCGTCGAAGGTGCGCATGCCCTGGCAATCCTGGCACGGCTCGTCGAGGCCTTTATACACCTGGTAGCATTTGCGATTGGCCCATTCGCCGAACTGCGAGCGGAATTTTTCGTTTGCGTAGACTATGAGGTAATCGCGGTCTATTATCGCGATGTTAAGCGGAATTTCATCCAGGAGTCTGGACTGGAACCATGCGTTAAGTTCTGATGAAAATATGGTCATTGTTACCGCCCGGTTCCCGCCGGGGCGGAAGCCCCGGCAGCGTGTACATTATCCGAAAATCTTCCTGATGGTCTGCAGAAAAAGCTCCTTGTCGATCGGTTTTTCAAAGTACGCGGCCGGAGGATTTACCTGTTTCCTGTGCTCTATGAAATCCTTGTATTGAGGATCAACACCGGTAACCAGGATAACCGGAATGCCGGAAGTGGCCGGGTCGTCGTGAAGGTTGCGCAGCATTCGAACCCCGGTTTCCTCCGGCATCGTGATATCGAGAGAAATAAGGTCAGGAAGCTCTTTTCTGGCGAGATCCATTCCTTCCTTCCCATTGTAGGCCTTGATCGTACGGTACCCGTTGTCCTCCAGCAGGGAGGCAAGGTAGGTTACCACATCGGGCTCATCGTCCACTATTAGAATCTTTTTGTTTTTATCGCTCATTCCAGTCTCCTTTCACCGGTCAGTGTTCCCATTTTATGAACGGTTCTTTGAGGTCCACCATCGCGTTTACGATGAGCTCCACGAGCCCGCCGTAGATGATGCCGGACTTCTGGGGCGCGCCATAATAATCGAGTATGTCGCGTATCTGTCCTTTACAGTTCGAACACGGGGCGCAGAGATATTTCTTTACCTCCGGGCCGGGCTGGTCGGCAAAGGCGTCCAGGATCTGTTTGAACTTCTTCCTGCCTCCAACGGCGACTCTCCAGTCCTTGAAGTTGTTCTGGGACATCACGGCGAAGCCGCTGCCGCCTCCGCAGCAGTAGTTGTCGACGCCGTGCGGGGTCATCTCCCTGAACTGCGGACAGAGATAGCGCAGAATACGACGCTGCGGCTCGACGATACCGAGATTGCGCACTATGTTGCACGGGTCATGCAGGGTGACGGGAAAATCGTTTTTAGAGGGATCGAATTTGATTTTTCCGCTGAAAACCAGATCCTCGAGGAAAGTCATGGAGCTTTCCCTGGGAATATTCATGTCCCCCAGGAGTATGCGGTCCGCTATGGTCATGAGGGCCTTGTGCTGATGACCGCATTCGCCCATGACTATCTTTTTAACATTCAGCTTTTTGGCGACCTCTGCGTGCTTGAGGGCGATTCGAGCGAGTTGAACGTCATCGTAGAACAGACCGTAATTGACTCCGTCATATGCCGGATCGTCCGATGCGAGGGTCCAGCTGATGCCGGCCGCGTTCAACAGAATCGTGAAGGCAGCCGGGTTCTCCGGCCACGAGAGGATTTCACCTGCGTTGTGAATGAGGAGCACGTCGGCGCCTTCGCGGTCCCACGGCGTGACGACATCGAAGCCCGTGAGTTCGCTGTAATCCTCGTCGATAAACTCCATGTTGTCTTTTACGACTTTCGGGCTCATTCCGGTGGATGAACCCACCTTGAGCTGCAGCATGGTGCCTTTCTCGTGGAGCTCCCTCGGCGCCCATCCGAGCTCCTGGCTGAAAAGCTTGCGAAGTTCGTGGGTTATAAGGCCGTTGTCGACACCCATCGGACAGGCCTGTGCGCACCGTCTGCACATCGTGCAGCGATAGGCGAGCTCGTACAGGCGGCTGATGGTCGTCCAGTTCAGTTCGATCTCTTCATTGTTGAGCTTGGCAAGGAGTTTTCCTCCCGGTTTGAGGTACTTGTTGGCAAGACGGCGGAACACCTCGGAACGATAGGTCGGCCGATAGAGGTCGTTTTTTCCGCTCGCTTCGTATACGGGGCAAGAGTCGCTGCAGGTCTGGCATTTTGCGCAGTACTCCAGCGAAAGAAGCAGCGGCTGCAGGAATGTCCAGTTGTTCTCCCTGCTCAGGAGTTTCTGCATGCCCGTAACGAAGAGATCAACATATTTCTTTTCCTCCTCCGGGCTTTCGGGCCTGGGAAGGCTCAATCCGACGACTCCGTCCAGATTGCAGACGATGCGCCCCTTCTGCTCCTCGGTGATCTGTCTCCAGCCCGGTTGCTCCTCGATTTTATCGTACGGAGGCGGAAGCGGAAGGAGCTCGTCGATTTTGAGCTCGGTAATGGGCACATCCCCGTTAAGGGATATATCTTTAATTTTCAGACTTTTTTTCATCTTTCATCTCCTCGGTTGCCGTATCCACCCAGTTCTTCTTTCCGTCGCCCTTCACATGCGGGGCCGACCAGCTTACGGGCTGCTGAAGCAGTTCATTCAGCTTGCGCGTCATCTGTTCGCTCTGCGGCCGGTCGTTCCAGCGGACTTCGTGGTAGGTGAAGTACTTGGCGACAAAGTGAATCATGTAAGTGAATGGAAGATATGTTAAAAAAATCAATGCGATGAGTATATGAACTCCCAGAGGAACGGAGATATACGATTGCGGAGAAAAGGTGATCAGCGATCGCGCGAAATATCCCAGCTCGAGGGAATAATCGGCGGTTGAAAAATACGCGTAAAGACCGGTGGCGAATACGAGACCGAGCAACGCGAGATTGAGATATGTCGAGGTTGAATTGAACGGCCTGAGGTCAGGATCCACATATCGCTTCACAAGCAGTCCGAAAGATCCGGCGACCCCGATACAGTACGCGGCGATCAGGAGTATGGATGCGAGACCAAGGTCCAGATCGAGCGGTGTAAGGGGCGATGAGAACAGAAGCATCAC
>JAGODA010000347.1 GCA_017998475.1 Spirochaetota bacterium
CGGCAGCCGATATCGCCCCGTGGATTTTTTCCACGCTTTTTCCGCTCGTGCTGATGAGGATGATGTCGCTGCCGGCCTCTATCGAGCGCACCGCGGCCTCGCCGATGTCCATCAGCTTCGACACGGCGTTCATCTCCATATCGTCGGTGATGACGAGTCCACGGTGCCCCATTTTCGTCCGTAAAAGATCGGTGAGCATCGCGCGCGAGAGGGTCGCGGGCGTGTCGTCCCCCAGTATGGACGGGTACGATATATGCGCGCTCATAATCGCCGACACCTCCTCATCAATCGCCGCGGCGAACGGAGGCAACTCGACCTTTCCGAGGTGCTCCAACCCATACGCGATAACGGGCAGAACGTGATGCGAATCGCTGTCGGTGTCACCGTGTCCGGGGAAATGCTTTCCGACAGCCATACATCGGGCATCCTGGAGGCCGCGGATATACGCGCGCCCCATAGAGGCCACTACCGCCGGATCCGAACCGAATGAACGCGTGTTGATGACGGGGTTTTCCGGGTTGTTGTTCACATCGAGCGCCGGGGCCAGATTCATGTTGACGCCCATCAGCCTGAGTTCCGTTCCGAGTATACGCGCGGCCCTGTACGTAAGATCGGGATCGTTCACCACGCCCATCGGCATATTGCCCGGGAACTGCGTCACCCCGTTCACGATGCGGCGCACCCTTCCGCCCTCCTGATCGATTGAGATGAAGAGCGGCGGCGTCCGCGACTCGAGGGCCGTTTTCTGTAGGTCGGCGATAAATCCGGCGGTCCCGTCGCGATCGGTTATGTTGTATCCGAAGAATATGACCCCGCCCGGAGCGAAGCGCTCCAGTATGGCGCGCGCTTCCGGCGACATTTTGGCCCCCGGCACCCCGACCATCATCATCTGGCCAATTTTTTGCTCGAGCCTCATCGCGCCGACAAGCTTCTTGATATCCGCATTCCGTTTCATCGCGGTGCCGACGAACAGTGCGGCCGCGGCCACACCCGCTGCCACCGCGACGACCATTATTTTCCTGTACATAGACCCTCCGGGGAGCCGCCCCGCCGTTTTTCATGTACTGAAGGGCCGGAATCGCGCCTTATCAACCACTTTTTTGCCTGACCGTGTTAAGTACCCCCCGCCGGAACCCCGATACATAAACAGGAGACCAGAGGGCCGGCGCGTGCGCCGACCCGGCGCGCATTCCGGCCCCATTTCACTATGAAAAGCATTCAGCACATCGACAGCTACCCGGCCGATTCCTCGATCGTCCGCAGCGTCGTTTCCGTGTTACACGACGACTTGCTGGAAATCGGCTTCTCCGCGGAGGAGGTCGACGAGATCGTCATATCCATGGACGAGGCGCTTACCAACGCCATCCAGGAAACGATCCGCACCCAGGAGAACATGCCGCTGGCGAACCCCGACCGCATCCGCGCCATTACCGTCCGCTACATGGCCGACGAGGAGCATTTCGAGGCGACGGTGATCGACCACGGGGGCGGTTTCGATCTCATCAAGTCGTTTCACGACTCGCCGAGCAGCTACACCGACGACTATTTCGGCCAGCTTGTCCGCTACATCGACAGAAGCGAGGCGGGAAGGCTGCGTGTCACCGTCAACGGTCGCGAGCTGACGTTGAAGGGCATAGGGGCGGGCCTCAAAATACTGCTTGCCTTCATGGACAGCATAAGCATCGATCTTATCGACAGGAAGGACGTCATTTCCGATTCGGTGACGGAATTCACCGACGGTACCATACTTACCATCAGGAGAAAAAGGAGATACCGATGACGCAGAAAAAGGCGCCCAAGGCGTATAAAAACATCGATTTTCTCAATTCGCACGAGGCCCGCACCATCCGTATTTTGGCCGAATACCTCGAGCCCGAGAAACGCCTGCGCGAGATGAACATCATGCATACCGTCGTTTTCTTCGGCTCGGCGCGCATAGCGCCCGATGACCCGGTCACCGGCGCGTACTACACCGCCGCCGAGGAGTTCGCCTTCAGGCTGGCGAAGCTCGGCAAATCCATGGCGAGAAAAAAACGCGGGTTTCATATCTGCACCGGCGGCGGTCCGGGCATAATGGAGGCGGCCAACCGAGGGGCCCACAGGGCCGGCGCGAAAACTATCGGCCTGAACATTTCACTTCCCTTCGAGCAGGAGCCCAACCGCTACATAACGCCCGAGCTCAACTTCGAGTTCCATTACTTCTTCATGCGCAAACTCTGGTTCCTTTACAACGCGAAGGCACTGGTTGTTTTCCCCGGAGGCTTCGGTACGCTCGACGAGCTTTTCGAGGCGCTCACCCTCAGACAGACGGGCAAGATACACGAGAAAAGCATGCCGATACTTCTCTACGACCGCGCGTACTGGCAATCGATGATACATTTCGACAAAATGGTCGAGCTCGGCTTCATCCTTCCCGAGGACATGAAGCTCATTCACTTCTTCGATACGCCCGAAGCGGGGGTGAAATACCTGAAGGGACGCCTGGAGAAGAGCATTTCGAGCATCAACCACCGGTTTCATCCATAGGCGCGGCGGAGCAGTTTTCTTATTGCATTTTACGCGCGCGGCCGTACACTACGCGGCGAAGGAACCAATTCATCAATTCAGGCGGGAATCGACAATGAAAAAGCTGTCGGCGCTGGGCCTTGTCCTTATCATCGTGTTGTCAGCCGCGCGCCTCGGCGCGGAAAACACCGGATACGAATACCGGAACGAGCGGTTCAATTACACCATCACACTTCCCCCGGCGTGGGAACGCTCCGACCTCACCCTGGAGGAGAGGCACCTTCTCTACGCCTTCCCCGACCGGAACACCGAGATAAAGGTAAAGGCGATGCGCTCGACCGAAAGCGATATCGAGAAGATAGCGGGCCAACGGTGGAACCTCAGCGGAATCGACCCGCAGCTGAACAAGATCATTGAAACCGGGAAAATAAGCATACGGCGGAACGTAACGGGAAAGCTGCTGGTTTTCGAGTACCGTTCCCGCGGCGGGGCGAGACTTCAGCGCACGCTTGTTACGCATAACGCCGGAATTCTGTACATTCTGCAGTGCACGTCCCCGACATCCACGTTCTACCGCCACGAGAGGGCGTTTAACACGGCGATGGCGTCGTTCAATTATATCGCGGGAGGAGAGACCTCCAGGGAAGAGACTCCGGCCGAACCGTCGCTCGAGCCCAGGTAGGAGTGAGTGCCCAAGGCCGGACTTGAACCGGCACAGACCGAAGTCCGAGGGATTTTAAGTCCCTTGTGTCTACCAATTCCACCACTTGGGCGTAAGACCGTCTTAAAACGAAGGACGCGCACCGAAGTGCGCGACGATCGTCATTGAACGGCGATATGAGGCGCCGAGCGGACTTGAACCGCTGAATAAAGGTTTTGCAGACCTCTCCCTTAGCCACTTGGGTACGGCGCCGTGGTGTGCCGGAACAGCGGAAAACAGAGCCGTTTTTCCACTGGAAACACCTATAGATACCCTGGCGGCCCGTGTCAACGAAA
>JAGODA010000348.1 GCA_017998475.1 Spirochaetota bacterium
GCGTGAGTGCCTGCACCGCGGCCGGGGCCAGCATGAAAAGCGCTGCCGCGATACAGCACGCGCGCGCGGGGATTGAACGTCCGATTGTTCTGAGCATGTCCCTTTACCCTATACTTCCAGTCTGAATTTGAGCGGCATCTCCATCTTGATGGGGACCCGCTTCCCGTTGACCACAGGCGGGCTGAACTGCGCGCTCATCAGGATTATCTTCGCGTCGCGCGCGAACTCCTTGGCGACCTTCGCGTGTATCTCCGGAGGAAGGGCCTTGGAGAGCCGTATGCCCAGCACGCTCACGTTGCGCACCTTGCCCGTTGATGAGATGAGTATCTCGACGTTGATGACGGCCTCGACGTTCAGCTCGCTCGCTATTTTCGGATAGCGTTTTTCGAGCCTTCCGATGGGGCGCGGAGGCGCTATGTTCGGAAAGAACGCGAGGTCAACGGCGTTGGCGTCATCGTTTACGCCCATGGCCCGCTCCACGTCAGCGCTCTGATCGGCGCTGTCGGTTTTGTCCAGGGAGACATCTTTTTTAACTATCCTGCGTGGAGACTGAACCGTTTCCATGTCGATGAACTGAATATTCTCCATGGATGAAAGGTCTTCCCTGTTGATGTCCAGCGATTCGCTGGAAAACAGGAGATAGGCCATGAACAGCGCCGAAAGCAGAAAGGAGAATTCGTACGGGTGGCGCCCCTGCCAGATTTCGAACGAGCGCCATGCCCTGACTATGGTTTCCCTCATTTTGATAGTCGCTTCCATGCTCTCACCTCACCTCGGCGGCGCGCCGGATTCCCTCGGCTCGGACATGAAAACCACGTTCAGGAAGTCCTGTTCCTGTAATATGCCGAGCACCTGGGAGATATAGGCGTAGTCGAGGTCCTTGTCGGCCGTGATGGCCACGGGCCTGTCCTTCTCGCCCTGCCTCATGGCGAGATTGTCGTGAAGGCTCTCGATTTCCACGAGGTTGCCGTCGAAATAGATTCCGCCGTTACGCGATATTGTCAGATACAGGCTGTCCTGCTCCGCGCCCTGCGTGGTGCCCTTCGGAATTACCACTTCGACTCCCTTGGGGGGTTCGGTGGTGGTCGAGGCCATGAAGAACACCAGGAGGAGCAGCGCGAGGTCGGCCATTGCCGAGCCGATGGTAAGCGGCCTGAGCTTGCTTAAAAAGGATCCCTTTCTCATGTCCTGCCCCCCCTGTCGGCGTTTTTCAGCGAAACGCGGTTCATCCCGCTTTCCCTCGCGACGCTCAGGGTGTCGACCAGCCGCTCGTAGCGGACGCTCTTTCCCATGTAAATGACCAGCACGCTGTCCCTTACGGTCCGGTTTTGTGTAACGAGCAGTTCCTTGAACTTTTCCCGATCCAGTACGGTACCCTCATGACGGAACCCCTCGTTAAGTGGATACACCTCGACGATCTGACGATCGAACAGCTGGACCGAGCCCGCCGTTTTTGACGGCAGGGAGAAGAATATGCCCTGCCGCAGCATGAACGACCCGGTGACGATGAAGAAAATCAGGAGGAGGAAGGCCATGTCGGCCATCGAGGCGGACTCAAACGACGGTCCCTGATCCTCCTTCCGTCGCCGTTCTCTGCGATGCAGTATTTTAACCAGAAGGTTCCTGTTGTTCATGACGCGTGGTTTCCGTTTGTAAGTTTATCGGAAAGCCGTGGCATGCCGTCGGTGATGGCGGCGATAATCTCTTCCGACCTGGTGTACAGGTTCTGGATGGCGTTAGTGAACACATAGTAAAAGAAAAGCGTGGGCGCGGCGACGATCAGGCCGCCGGCGGTGGTTACGAGCGCAACCTGGATGCCGACAGCGACTACCTTGGCGTTGACCGTGGTGGCCGCGGCGATCGCGGCGAAGGCGCTGATCATTCCGATAACGGTGCCCAGAAATCCGACGATGGGGGCCAGGTTGCCGATACCCGAGAGGAGCGCAAGCCCGCGCTCGAGTCCGTTCGCGAACACCTGGAAGCGGTTGCGGAGGTCGTCCTCCATGTCCTCGCGGAACTTCGCCGGGGAGCCGTCCTTCGCGGCCCTGAGGATTTCGTCGAGGCTTTCCTTCTTCCATACGTTGTTGCGGGTAAAGAATATGACCCGCTCGATTATGATCGTCATCGATATCAGGCCGAGCAGAAGAATGAAGATCATCAGCGGCCCGCCCTGTCGGACCGTGGAAAAGAGGGTGGTGCTCTCCGCCTCCTCGGTCGGATCTCCGGGAACGATACCATTGGCCTGCCCGTCGCCCGCGGCCGGATTGTCGGTCGGCGACGCGTTCTCGCCGGTCTTGAGGGCCTCCTGGGTCTGGTTTCCCTGGTCCTGGGCTTTCGCCGGCGAGAGCAGGGAGGGTGATGCCCCGAACAGAGCGAGGGCGACGATTATTGCGATACCCGTGCGGAATGTGCGACTCATTGTTTGTTCCTCCAGTGTTGTGAATAATCGGGGGCCGCTTATTGTACAAGCGGCCCCCGATTCGGTGTGCTCCGTGTTCGGTACTGTAACACCGGCGGATTGCCGGTGTGTTACCGGGACAGCAAAAAAATACCGGGAATTGTCTGCGTAATTGCCGCGGAGTTCTGACGGACATCTGGCTCCGGGAGTCCGCGTCAACACCTGTAAAGAAGCATGGCTTGATTAAATGACGATTAAATAAGGATTAAAATTCATTAATTGTTGTGAGTTTCGGGTAAATAGACGAAAAAAACGGTTCCCCGTCCAGGAACGCTCTCCACGCGCACGGTGCCTCGGTGGAGATCGAGGATTTTTTTTACGATGGCAAGCCCGAGTCCGACTCCGCCCGTCGCATGACTGCGTGAGGAGTCGACGCGATAGAAGCGGTCGAAAATGCGGGGAAGCGACTCCTCCGGTATTCCCGGGCCGCTGTCCGCGATCGCGACAAGCGCCGTTCCCGGTGTTTCGGGGGCCTCGGCGCAGGATATGGTCACCTCGCTTCCCGGAGCCGTGTACTGCACGGCATTTGCCAGTATATTGACGAAGAGCCGTTTCAGCAATCCCGCGTCGCCGTCCACCGTTAGGGGGATGAAGGCCCCGAATTCCAGCGATACCGATCGTTCGCGGGCAAGGGGGCGCACGTCCTCGCAGCTCTCAAGCAGTACGCCGCCCAGGTCAATGCGTGTGAAGCGGGGCGTCAGCCTTCCCGCGTCCATGCGCGAGAGAAAGAGAAGGTCGGAGACGATCCTCTCGAGCTTGCCGACCTCCTCGAGCACGCTTTCAAGCGTACGGCGGTATTCCTCTCCGCCGCGGTCGTGCCTGAGGGCGACTTCGATCTCCCCCTTAATGACGGTGAGAGGGGTACGCAGCTCGTGCGATACGTCGTCGGAAAACTGCTTCGCCTGCGAGAAGGAGCGTTCGAGGCGGGCGATCATGTCGTTCAGGGTGTCGGTGAGCTCCGCGACGGCGTCGCCCGCCCCGGCGGGCCCCAGGCGGAGTGAAAGGTCCTCGGCCGTTATGCGCCTGGCGAGCCTCACGA
>JAGODA010000030.1 GCA_017998475.1 Spirochaetota bacterium
CGCCGCCATGGACGCGACGAGCGGGCCGACGGTCAGGTAGAAGGGGTAGTTCCACGGGCTTATGATGAGCGCGGTCCCGTACGGTTCCCGGTAGATGACGCTTCCTGAGAGAAAATGTATGATCGGCGTTGGCACCCGCTCGGGCCTGGACCAGGCGCGCAGGTTTTTAGCGGCATATTTTATTTCGGGATACAGTATGCCGATTTCGCTCGCGTAGGACTCGAACTGCGACTTCCGAAGGTCCTCGCGGAGCGCGTTCATGATGTCGGGCTCGGCGGCGCGTATCGCCCCGGCCAGCTTTTTAAGCATCCTGACGCGGAATCCGGGGTCGCGCGTCGCTCCCGTTTCGTAGAATGCCTTTAAACGCGCTATCGTTTCACGCGGTGCGGTGTTTTCCATGGTAAACCTCCAGACGGTCTCTGTAAGAGTCCGGCGATGCCGAGAAAGTTACCGAAGATCACCGCGCTGTCGGCGTGCCTTCTGTCGGCGAACTCCGGGTGGAACTGTACGCCGTAAAGCGGGCGCGTCCGGTGCCGTACGGCCTGCACGCAGGCCTCGCTTTCGGCCAGGACCATAAATTCCCGCGGTACGGGCCGGACGGTCATGTGGTGCCAGTTGTACACCACCGGGGGCCCGGCGAGGCCTCCGAAAAGGGGGTCGTCCTCCATCATGCGGAGCCTCGTATATCCGCGCTCCTCGAATCCCATCTCCACTATCCCCGCGCCGTAGGCCTTCGCCAGGAACTGGAAGCCTCCGCAGATGGCGAACACCGGAAGCTCCGTGTTCCTGAGAAAACCGAAGAGCGGCTCCAGGTCCCCGGGCCCGTAGGACGAGAGCTCCTGGTGATACCCGGTGAGCACCGCCGCGGAGGGCCCGTGCCTCATGATCTCCCCGGCGGAAAGGCCGCGGAAATGAACGACGGCGATATTGACGTCCGCGTTCTCGGCAACGAAATGGCCGACGCTCCGCCACAGGAGCGGCAATGAATCGTCCGAGCCCATCTCGATGATGACGATCGTCGGCCTTTCCGGCATGTCGGCCGGCGGCGCCCAGAACAGGCTTCTTACAACGCGCGACGGCATCCTGTTGATGAAGGCCTCGACGAAAAACAACGCGTATCGGACGGGCGATGGCATCATGGTTCGTTGCGCAGAATACATAAGATGGAGCGGTACGTCCGCCCTGGATTATGTATATAACACCGGATACGGGGCGGAGTCAACAGAAATGGAGCGGGTTACGGGAGTACTACAGAAGCGCGAGAAGGTCCGCGGGCCTGGCTATCAGCGCGGAGGCGCCGGACGCGCGAAGCTCCTGCTCCTCACGAAAGCCCCACAGTACGCCCACGGGGACCATGCCGGCCCTCAGTGCCGTTTCCATGTCGCCGCCGCTGTCGCCTATCATCAGCGCGCGTTCGGGAGCGGCTCCCATGGAGAAAAGGATATCGAGCGCCTGGGTCGGATCGGGCTTTTTGGGGAAATCGGGCCGCGCACCCCGGACGATTTCGAAATATCCGTCCAGGTACTCGCGGATGATCTTCACCGTGTACTCGTCGGGTTTGTTGGAGAGCACCGCCAGTCTCAGGCCGCGCGCGGAGAGCGTGTCGAGAAGCTCCGGGACACCGTCGTACGGACGGGTTGCCGTGTTGTACCTGCCGGCGTATTCGAGACGGGCCCGCTCCCTGCACCGGTCGAGCGACGCATTGCCCTCGAGGCGCCCCGCGACGGCGCGTTCCACCAGGACGTCCATGCCATTGCCGACCATCAGGCGGTAGCTGTCGGCGGGATGTCCGGCGAGCCCCTCGGCCGCCAGGGCCGCGTTGACCGAATCGGCGATATCCTGAAGCGTGTCGAGCAGAGTGCCGTCGAGATCGAAGACGGCCGCGTCGTATTTCGGTGAAGCCTTCATGAGCGCGAGACTCATCGGACGAAAGCGGCGTGTAAAGTATAATTTTCTTCCCCCGGATGAATGCCGGCGATAGTGAGAACTTATGTCGTCGGGGTATGTGCCTCATGGGACAAAATTAACTATACAAGGACCTCAATTCAGGTTGACAGGCACGGTGCTCTCGGTTAGGCATAATCGCTATAGAAAGCGACCTGTCGCACGGAGCGAAGACGCAATCCGCGCATTCCATATACACAAGGGGTCAGCCGATGGCCAGTGAAACCTTTCTGAAGCGGTTCTTCCTGTCGAAATACACGGACGCGCCGTTTCTTATACAGCGCAAGGCTCAGACGCTGATGTATTATACCCTCACTATCGGCATGCTGATGTTCGTGCTCTCCGGGGTGTTTGTCCTGATCCTGCCGGAAATCCAGCTTCAGGCAAACCTGGTAATCTTCACCGTGGCCGCGGCCGCCGCTATATCCCTTGTGCTTCTTAAAGTCGGTCGCTACCACGGGGCCGCCAACCTCATTACGGCCGTGGCCTCGATCGCCGTGACGGCCGGGCTTTTCGCCAAGGTGAACCGCGACGCTTACGCGGGGTATACCACCTTCATCTATTTCATGATCGCGCTCATCGTGCAGGCCATGCTCTTCTGCGAGCGAAAGTGGATCTTCGGATTCACGGCGCTCTTTTTCATCAGCGACATCGGCTTTTTCTTTCTGGTGAAGGACAAGCTCGATCCCATAAGTCTGAAGGCCGCGAAAGTCGGAATGGTCGACAGCAGTTTCGTGATCGTCTTCACCTTTGTGCTCTCGTACCTGGTGCTCCGCATCACCGAGCAGGCAATGATGAAGTCCGACGAGGAGCGCAGGCGCAGCGACGAGAGCTACGCAAAGATCGGAAGCCTGCTCGGCTCGGTACGGGAAACCTCGCAGAGGCTCGCCAGCTCGGTCGAGGAGCTTTCGTCCACGTCGAATTCGTTCTCCGAGTACTCCCAGAACCAGGCGGCCTCCGCCGAGGAGATCATGGCCACGATCGAGGAGGTTTCGGCAGGCGTCGACCAGATCGCCATCCGCGCGGGCGAGCAGTTCCAGAGCCTCTCGGCGCTCGTCGCGAAGATGGACGAACTCTCCAGGACGATAGAGTCGATGGGGTCGGACATCTCGGAGGCGGTGACGCTCACCGGTACCATCGCCGCCAACGCGCGGGAGGGGGACCGCTCGCTCGGCGCGATGAGCGGCAGTATGCAGAAGATCGGGGACAGCTCGAAGGAGATGACGGGTATCGTCGAGATCATAAACGGGATATCCGACCAGATCAACCTGCTCTCTCTCAACGCGACCATCGAGGCCGCGCGCGCGGGCGAGGCGGGCAGGGGCTTCGCCGTTGTGGCCGACGAGATATCCAAGCTCGCGGACAGAACCGCCGATAGCCTCAAGGAGATCGACAGGCTTATAAAAGGGAACAACAGCGAGATCGGAAGCGGGATGCGCAACGTCGACCAGACGGTCGGCGTGATACGGAGCATCATAGACGGCGTGAACACCATAAGCTCCATGATGGAGTCGCTGACTGCCCAGATGAAGGAGCAGCAGAATATAAACCGCGACGTCAACGTCGAGGCGACAAAGGTAAAACAGCGCTCGGACGAGATAAAGAACAGCACCGAGGAGCAGAAGACCGCCGTCACCGAGATCGTGCGCTCGGTGGCGAGCGTGAACGAGCTCACGCAGTCCTACGCCTCGGGCGCCGAGCGCCTCGCGAAGAGCGCGAAGAACGTGGAGCTCGTCGCCGATATGCTCAACAAGCAGGTGCTGGAATCGGAGGGGTGAGGCGCCTCAGCGCGTGAGCGCCGTGATGAGCGGTGCGTGCGCTGGATAGAGACCGGCGAGCGATGCGCGCTCGCCGAGCTCGAAATCGGCAAAATCGAACCCCGGCGCCACGGTCGTTCCGAGCAGCGCGTACGCGCCGCCCGGAACGAGACGCGCCCCCTGCCACACCCCCGACTGAACGACCGCCTGCGGAATCATCCCCTCCGACAGGTTTTTCCCCAGTATAAGGAGCCTCGATGTGCCGTCCGGATGCAGGTTCAGCATCTCGACGGGATCGCCCAGATAGAAGTGGAAGATCTCGTCGCTCGCCAGGCGGTGCACGGCGGAAAAGGTGCCGGGGGTGAGCAGGTAGTAGATGGCCGTGCCGAAGGGGCGGTCGGCCCCGTAGCGCGGCGGAAGGTGCCTCGCCGCGATGGACTCGGGCGACCGGTAAGTCTCCGCGTAGTGGCCCCCTTCGGGGTGTGGCTTCAGGCAGAGAAGGCGTATGATGTCGTTCGCGGTCATCGTGCTCTTCCTCCGGGCGATGCGGGCGAGCGGCGCGCGCTTAGGATCGGCTAAAGCCTAGCATCCGTAATTTTCTGATTGCAAGTCTTTTCGGCGAGCCGATAGTACGCACATAACTCCCCGTGCCAAGGAGGCCGACAATGGGACGCCCCTGCCATACGCTGCTCTACCGCCCTCCGGCGCGCGAGTGCTTCGCCGTAATAGCCCACCGCGGCGCTTCGGCCTATTTCCCGGAAAACACCCTCATCGCGCTCGAGGGCGCCATCGACATGGAGGCCGACATGGCCGAGATCGATGTGCTTCTCTCGCGCGACGGCGTGCCGGTGGTCGTGCACAACGAACGCATCCACCGCGCCACGGGAGGCCGGGGCCGCGTCGCGCACTACACGCTCGCCGAGCTCAAGCGCTTCGACTTCGGGTACAAGTTCAAGCTGGCGCGCGGAGAGCGCATTCCGACGCTGGAGGAGGTGCTGGAGCTCTGTTCAGGGAGGATCGCGCTCAACATCGAGATAAAGTCGGGGGCGGTGCAGGATCTGGTGCTGGGCGGGATCGAGGAGCTCTGCATCGATCTTGTGTACCGGCACGGCATGGAGGCCCATGTAGTGTATTCCAGCTTCGACCCGCGGGCGCTTCTGCACTGTAAAATCATCGACCCGTCCGCGGCGACGGCGGTCCTCTACGACGAGCGTTACTACCTGCGCGCACAGACGCCCTCGGCGATTGTCGAGCACCTGCGCGCGGACGCGTTCAACTGCTCGAAGGACGAGATAAACGCGAGGTGGATGGCCGACTGTGGCGCGCACGGCGTGCCCGTCAACATCTACACCGTCGATGACGAAAAGACCATGCGCCGCCTCATCGCGATGGGGGTCGGGGGAATCTTCTCGAACCGCCCGGACGTGCTGCGAAAAACCGCCGTCGAGGCGCCGCCTGCGGCGCCTTAGACCGGCAGCGGCTCTCCCGCCTTTTTGCCGAGCGCCCGGTAGTGCTCGTAGGAGACCGTCAGCGCCCTGGTGGCCTCCTCGGGGGACTCGAACACGGGCAGGTTGAACTCGGTCCGTATGGCCAGGATGCGCTCGATGGCGTTGGGGATGTAGATGGCGGCCGGCTTGTCGTATTTTTTACATATCTCGCCGAGCTCGCATATCGCCTCCACCACCACCTTCATCCACACGTTCGGCACCGCGAGGAGCCCATCGACCGTGTCGGATGAAAGTATCGCGTCCCAGATGTCGATAAAGGTCTGCTTGCCGAGCGTCGGACCCAGGTCGACCGGATTGGACACGTTGAAAAGCTTCGCCGTGGAACGAAGCCGCTCCTTGGTCTCCTCGGGGAAAACCGCCATCTCGAGGCCGCTCTCCACGATGAGGTCGGCGGTGATGCCGCCGAAGGCGCCGGAGTTGGTGAAGACCGCCACGCGCTTTCCTTTCATGAGCGGCATCTCGGTGAAGATTTTTGGAAGGGTGTACAGCTCCGATATGGACTTCAGGCGTACGATCCCCGACTGGCGGCAGGCGCTCTCGAAGATGACGTCGTTGTTGGCCATGCCCGCGGTGTGCGACATGGCGGCCTTCGCGCCCTCTCCGGTGCGGCCGACTTTGTAGACAAGGATCGGCTTTTTGACGCGCCGCGCGGTTTCCAGGAGCTTCCTTCCGTTTTTAACGTTTTCCAGATAAAGGCAGATCACTTCGGTGTTGTCGCCGTCGAAATATTCGATGAGGTCCGCCTCGTCGACGTCCTCCTTGTTGCCTATGGATACCATCTTGTTCACGTTGGTGATGTCCTTGCGGAAGGAGTCGATGACCAGCGCCCCGACCCCGCCGCTCTGGATGACGTAGGAGATGGAGCCGGGCCGGTCGAAGACCTCGTCGTACATGCCGGGGATGATGCCGAAGAAACAACAGAACTTGTTGTGCGCGTTGAGGGTGCCCAGGCAGTTTGGGCCGAGAAAGCGCATGCCGTACTCTCGCGCGTATTCGCTGATTTCGGCCTGAAGGCGTTTCCCCTCCTCGCCGGCCTCGGAGAACTCCGCGGTTTCGATGACCAGATGTCGGATCCCTTTCTCGCCGCATTCCCGCACCACCGCCGGGGCCACCCGTGCCGGCGCCAGAATGACCGCCAGGTCCACCTTGCCGGGGATATCGAGTACCGATCTGAAACCGCGGGAGCCGTGCACGTCCTCGCCCTTCGAGTTGACCACGTAGAGATCGCCCCGGAAGCCGAGGTAGCCAAGGATGTTCGAAATCGTTGCGCCGAGATTGAAGGGGGAGTTGGAAGAGCCTATTACAACGACTGATGATGGGTTGAAGAACGTGTCCATGGAGCGCTCCCTGATCGGTGATAGGCCGGCTGGTTATACAAAATTTAAAGCACCTGTTTTTTATTTCAATGAAAAAATAAAATCATTTGTAATAATGATTGATTACATATAGTTTTTTTTGAATATTTGCTGCCCGTGTGGCGCCATTTGCGCGACGGGGATTTTCCCGCCGGCTCCGCCGGTTTACTGGCGGGACTGTTCCGGGCAGTGCTTCAGCGTGTCCGCCGTTTGCGTTGTCATTGAATATTTTTAAATTAATGGGCACTTTCGATTGACAAATATGAAAATAATCTCTAGGGTACTCTCCCTCCTTTCTCGATAGAAATACGTCCCGGCACGTCCGCGCGGGGACGCGCGAAGAAAGTGGAATAACTACCAGCGGTACGAGGTCAGGCCATGTTCAACAAGGAATTCGAAGCGATGCAATTATCCAGATTGAGGGAGCTCCAGCTCGAGCGGCTGCGATGGTCGGTAAAGCACGCCTACGACAACGTTCCCTTTTACCGGCAGTCGTTCGACGCGGCGGGATTCAAGCCCGAGCAGCTCAAAACGCTCGACGACCTGCGCAGGGTGCCCTTTCTCATGAAACAGAACATGCGCGACGCGTACCCGTTCGGGCTCTTCGCCGTGCCGATGGAAAAGGTCGTTCGCATACACTCCTCGTCCGGGACCACGGGAAACGCGACCGTGGTAGGGTACACCAGAAACGACATAGAGATATGGGCCGAGGTGATGGCTCGAACCATCGCCTGCGCCGGAGGATCGTCGAAGGACGTGGTGCAGGTGGCGTACGGCTACGGGCTCTTTACCGGAGGCCTCGGGGCGCATTACGGCGCGGAAAAGATCGGGGCCACCGTTGTCCCCATCTCCGGCGGGAACACGGAGCGCCAGCTCATGCTGATTAAGGACTTCGGAACAACCATGCTCGCCTGTACGCCGAGCTACGCGATCAACATGGCCGACCACGTCGAAAAGAACCGGCCCGATTACGATTTCCGGAAAACCAAACTGAGGGCGGGAATCTTCGGTGCGGAGCCGTGGACCGAGCAGATGCGCACCGAGATCGAGAGCCGCATGGGAATCGACGCCTTCGACATCTACGGCCTTTCCGAGGTGATAGGCCCCGGCGTTTCCTGCGAGTGCAGCGCCAAGTCGGGCCTGCACGTGTTCGAGGACCACTTCTATGTCGAGGTCATCGATCCCGAAAGCGGCGAGGCGCTCCCCGAGGGAGAGAAGGGCGAGATCGTCTACACCTCGCTCACCAAGGAGGCATGCCCTGTCATCCGCTACCGCTCGCGCGACATCACCCGCCTGTACCGCACGCCGTGCTCCTGCGGGCGGACGCTGGTCAAGATGGAAAAGGTCACCGGCCGCTCGGACGACATGCTCATCATCCGCGGCGTGAACGTCTTCCCGACCCAGATAGAGGCCGTGCTCATGGAGGTCGAGGGGACCGAGCCGCATTACCAGATCATCGTGGATCGCAAGGAGGCGCTGGACGACATCGAGGTGATGGTCGAGGTGAACGAAAGACTATTCTCCGACGAGCTGAAGGTGATGAACCAGCTTGCCGCGCGCATCAGGCAGAGAATGCAGAGCGTGCTCGGTATTTCGGCCAAGGTGACGCTGGTGGAGCCGAAAACTCTGGCCAGAAGCGAAGGCAAGGCGGTACGGGTGGTGGACAGACGGAAACTGAAATAGGCCCCGGGTGAACTTACCGGGGACGATCCCACATACAGGAGGCGGTCATGAATATCACGCAGCTTTCACTTTTCCTCGAGAACAAGCCGGGCAGGCTTCAGAGCGCGCTTAAAGTGCTTGCCGGAAAAAACATCAACATACGCACGCTCACCATCGCCGAGGTGACGGATTTCGGTATCGTCCGGATGATCGTGAACAATCCGGACGGCGCGGCCCGGGCCCTGCGCGAAAACCATTTCACCTGCTCCACGACGGAGGTGCTGGCCATCGAGATTCCCGACGAGCCCGGCGCGCTCGAAAAGGCCCTGGAGGCGTTTTCGCGGCACAGCCTGAACATCGAATACATGTACGCGTTCACCGAAAAAAGGAATGACAGGGCCGTCATGATTTTTAGATTTGATGATATCGAAGCGGCCAAAAAGGCGCTGGCCGGCGAGGGGTACCAGATCGTAAAGAAAATCGACATTATCGGAGAATGACCAATGCCTAAAAAGGTAATGCTGGGGAACGAGGCCATCGCGCGCGGCGCCTGGGAGGCCGGCTGCCGGGTGGCGGCCGCGTATCCCGGAACGCCGAGCACCGAGATCCTCGAGGCGATCGCCGCGGACTATCGCGAGATTTACGCCCAGTGGTCGCCCAACGAGAAGGTGGCCCTCGAGGTGGTTGCCGGTGCGTCGGTCGCCGGAGCGCGCTCCATGGCGGCGATGAAGCACGTCGGGCTCAACGTGGCGGCCGATCCGCTTTTCACCTTCTCGTACACGGGGGCCAACGGCGGTTTCGTCATCATCAACGCCGACGACCCCGGCGCATGGAGTTCGCAGAACGAGCAGGACAACCGGCATTACGCGCGCGCGGCCAAGGTGCCCATGATCGAGCCGACCAGCCCGGCCGAGGCCAAGGAATATACGCGGATGGCCTTCGACATATCGGAACAGTTCGACCGGCCGGTTATCGTGCGCATCACCACGCGCATCGCCCATTCGCAGGGAGTGGTGGAACTCGGCGAGCGCAGGGAATCGGAGCTTCGGCCGTTCGAGCGGAACCCCCAGAAGTACGTTATGATCCCGGCGCACGCGCGCCCGCGCCATCGCTTCATCGAGGAGCAGATGCCGAAGCTGAAGGAGTTTTCCGAAAACTCCCCGCTGAACACAATAGAATGGAAAAATAAAAAACGCGGCATCATCGCCGACGGGGTGGCCTACCAGTACGTTAAAGAGGTCTGCCCGGACGATTCGGTTCTGAAGATCGGGTTTATCTGGCCGCTCCCGGACAGGGTCATACGCGAATTCGCCGAAGGCGTGGAGGAGCTTTACGTGGTAGAGGAGCTCGATCCGTTCATAGAAGACTACGTCCGCGCTATGGGGTATAAAGTGACCGGCAAAGAGCTCGTCCCGATACTGGGAGAGCTCACTCCCGAAATAGTGGACATGGCGCTCAATAAAAAGCGCCCGGCAAGCGACATACCGGCATACACGTCGAAGATTCCCGGAAGGCCGCCGGCGCTCTGCAAGGGCTGTCCGCACGGTTTCGTGTTCGAGGTGCTCAAGAAGCTCGATGTGGTCGTCAACGGCGACATCGGCTGTTACACGCTCGCGGTGCTCCCTCCCTACTCGGCCATGCACAGCCAGGGATGCATGGGGGCGAGTATCGGCATGCACACGGGCTTCGAGAAGGCCAGGCCCGAGATGGCCGGAAAATCGGTCGCGGTGATCGGCGACTCCACCTTCATCCATTCGGGCATAACCCCGCTCATCGACCTGGTCTACAACAAGGGGACCGGCACGGTGCTCATCCTCGACAACCGTGTGACCGCCATGACGGGCCACCAGGAAAATCCCGCCACCGGCGTCACGCTGATGGGCGAGGAGACGCACGAGCTCGATCTCGAGCTTCTGTGCAGGGCGGTCGGCGTGAAGCGCGTGCGGAAGGTCGATCCGAAGAACATGGACGAGTTCGAGAAGACCGTCCGCGAGGAGCTCGAGGCGCGCGAGCCCTCGGTGATCATCTCATCCAGAAAATGCATACTGACGAAGTGAGGCCGCTATGAAAAACGTGATTTTCGCCGGAGTCGGCGGTCAGGGGGTCATCCTCGCGAGCAAGATTCTGATGGAGGCGGCCATGGCCGCCGGATACGACGTGAAGGAGTCCGAGGTGCACGGCATGGCCCAGCGCGGCGGAAGCGTCGACTGCCACGTGCGCTACGGCGAGAAGGTCTACTCGCCCCTCATCGAGAAGGGAACGGCCGACTTCGTCGTGTGCCTGGAGCTCCTGGAGACCATGCGCAAGCTGGAATACCTGAAAAGCGACGGCATGATCATCGTCAACCGGGAGAAGATCGACCCGGCGCCGGTTGCCGCGGGGCTGGAGAAATACCCCCCCGACATAGAGGACTGGCTGAAGGCGAACGTAAAGAAGCACCTGGTGCTCGACACGAAGGAGGCGCTGAAGGAGGCGGGAAGCGCCAAGGCGCTCAACATCGTGATGCTCGGCGCGCTCTCCAATTACCTGGAGTTTACGGACGAACAGTGGGCGAGCGCGATCCGCTCGCTCGTAAAGGAGAAGTTTGTCGAAATGAACCTCAAGGCGTTCGCCCTGGGAAAGGGCCTGGTCGCCCGATAACGGCCGCTCGCGGCGGAGGATGAAGGGGAAGCGCATGAAGAGTTACGGAGCACTCGGATATTTCGCAGGCGTCGTCGCGATAGCGGCCGCGGCGGCATTCACATCATGCTCGACGTATTCGGTCTCGAAGGAGATGTCGAGCGGGAGCGCGCTTGGAAAAATGAAAAGCGCGTGCGTGGTGCTCCGGCTTTCGCGGAACAGCCGGATAGAGCGGGAGGAGCAGACCAGGAACCTCGCCAGCTGGCTCTCCGCGGCGAAACAGACGAAAAAGCTCGCGGTACTCTCCTCCTGCGACGATGGCGTGTGCTCCTACACGGGACAGGACGACCGCTTCTACCAGGTGGACGGCGACGGCCGCTTTTTGAAATACAAGGCCGCCGGTGTGGTGAACGAGTACGTCCGCGCGAACGAGGCCGGCCTGAGAAAGATACTCGCCGATAACGGCTGCGACGGAATCATCATCTACGAGGTCTACGGGGTCATCGCGCTCGAGATGCAGTTTTTCGATTTCGATTCGGTTGTATGCGTGCTCGACCGCGAGCTGAAACCGGTCTATCTGGACCGCCAGTTCGATTCGTACAATGTCGACGAGATCAGCGCCGCGCGGGTCCGCCAGCAGCTTCTCGACCGCGTGAGCGAGCGCCTGGTGAACGCCCTCGACGACATGGGATTCCTGCGGCGCTGATCCCATGCGCTCGCCTTTCACTCCCGGCACGGAGCGGCCGTGCCACTACCGGGAGCTTTTCGTCGCCTCCAACGGGGACGTTTATCCCTGCTGTCTCACCTGGAACAAGCCCGCGCTGCGCATAGGCCACATCACCGACCCCGATCTTGAGGAGCGCCTGCTCTCCTTCGACGGGTCGTGCCGGTGTTCCTCCTTCACGCTGAGGAAAGGAAAGCCGTCCGACAAACGCGAGTACAAGCTGAACGTCGAAACGGGCCTCGCCTGCAACGGACGCTGCGCCATGTGCTGCGTCGACGCCCCTTCTTCGCACAGCCCGTACCTGTATTACGGGGAACTCGACCGGCTCATCGAAACCCTGCCCGCCATCAATCACCTGGTGGTCCAGGGCGGCGAGGTGCTCATCCAGAAGAAGACCATGGACTGGCTTCGCGCGCTTTCACTGAGGCGGCCGGAAATCCCCCTGGCACTCATCACGAACGGGAACGTGGAAGCGGATACGGTGCCGTTCGTCGAGTCGCTTTTTTTCAACGTGCTGGTGTCGGTGTACGGCTTCCAGGACGAGACCTACCGGAGCATCACCCGCATGGAGCTTGAAAAAACCCGCCGCTTCGCGGAACTCCTCGTCACACGAAGCAAGACCACGGTGCACCTGAAGTACCTCGTTACCCCCCTCAACCTCCACGAGCTTCCGCTCTTCCTGCGCTGGGCGATCGCGCTCGGTCCCGAAACGATCTCGGTGATCGACTCGAACACCGCTCTCTACATCAACAGTGACACGCCCGACCGCTACTGGAGTGTCATCTTGGAGCGCACGGGCCGGGCGGTGCGTTCCGTCCTTTCCGGGGAATCGGACCGGCTTGCCGGTTCGGGCACCGTGGTGCTTCTCGACGCGCTTTCGCGGGAGATGTTCGGGCTCGACCAGGGCTTCGTCAAAGAGGCGGGGCTCGCGGACACGGTGCTTCCGAATCCCATGGTGGGGTGACGAACCGCGCGGCGACCGTCCCGCCGGTGTGCCTTCGATACGGTGAAATGGTTGGCGGCCACACGCTCTTGTGTCCTGAATAGAAGATACTCAAAATTCCCCGAAGAATTTATTATCGCCAGATTTTGACTTTCCCCGACTTGAGCGTATATTGGTATATCGCGATTCTGACAAAAGGATGTCGCTCAACCTTGCAGTCTGAGAGTGGAGCCGGCCATTCCGGAGATCACGCGTTATATTCCGGCAAGCGACCGGCGGAGGAAAAAATGAAAAAATTGATAGAACGATTAATTTCCACAAACGACGACGCCGGCCTCCTGATTGCCCGGACAATGCTCGGTATTGTGATGATTCCGCACGGCGCACAGAAGCTGTTGGGAATCTTCGGCGGGGCCGGTTTCGGCGCCTCAATGGGATACTTCACCTCGACGGGAATTCCCGCGCCGGTGGCCTTCCTGGTGATAATGGCCGAATCACTGGGGGCGCTGGCGCTGGTGCTCGGCTTTTTCGGCCGGTTCATGGCGTTCGGCATCGGCCTGGACATGCTGGGAGCGATACTGATCGTTCATCTGCCCCATGGCTTTTTCATGAACTGGTACGGGGCTCAGGCCGGGGAGGGTTTCGAATACCATCTGCTGGCCATCGCGCTGTCGCTGGTGATCATCATCGGCGGGAGCGGAAAGCTTTCAGTGGACCGCTTGCTTCACGGATTGATGCGGAGGTGATGTTTGCCTCGGCGGTGCCGGGGGGCGGAGACCGGTTCCGGGAATGCGCGCGAACGCGTGAGGGACGTCATGCGGACAGGTTCGATTGTATCGCCCGGCGGGTTTCCGCGATCAACGCCGGAATCGCGGAATGATCGCGGCCGGCGGTTTCGATCGGGTCACCGACGGTTACGCAGATCCGCCCGGGATGAAATTCCAGGCCGCCCTTCGGGAGCACCTTCCTGCTGCCGTTGACGGTGACCGGCAGTATGGGGAAGCCGTTTTCCAGGGCCACGGCGAATCCTCCCTTTTTGAAATCGCCCAGCCGCCCGTCGGCGGAACGGGTTCCCTCGGCGAAGAACATGACGCTCGCGCCGCGGGGAAGCCGCTCGAGACCCTTTCGGATGCTGTCGCGGGCGCTTTCGGTATTGCGCCGGTCGATGAAGATGTTCCGCGCGGCGTACAGCGCGTAGCCGAAGAGCGGCGCCTTTAACAGCTCCTTTTTAATTATCCAGCGGAACTGCACGTCGAGCGATGTGACCAGGGCGAGGATGTCGAAGTGCGACTGGTGGTTCGAGATGATGACGTAGGATTGTCCCCTGAGTATGTTCTCCTTTCCGTTGATGCCGACGCGCGTGAACGAAACCAGCAGCATGACGCGCGCCCATATCTTCGAAATCGAGAACGCAAGGTTGCCGGTCCGGCTCAGCAGCGCGGCGAGCGTCATTGGAATGAAGAGAGCGAGCGTGCAGATTGAAGCCCAGAGGGCGAGCCAGAATATTTTAACGAAGCGGATGACGGGTTTCATGAGCTCTCTCCGGGAGTTATCGCGCGGGCCATGAAGGCCCTTTCGCCATCTCCTTCTCCAGTTCCTCTCGTTCGCGTTGTCGTCGCTCTTCCGCGAGCCTGATCATGCGGGTAAAATTTTCCCAGTCGGCGTCTTCGATGATCTTCCAGTTCCCCGCGCCGCGTTCTTTTATCACCAGGTCCCATTTGAGACGCCGCATCGAGGCGGGTATTCCTATCGTTGTCAGGAGCACAAGGAACGCGGTGACACACGACACGACGAACCACGGAAGCGCTCTCTCCATGTTGACGCCCGATCCCATGGTCAACCCTCCATACGCGAGAGCGGCGAGTGGAGCGATCACCATGAACGCGATGCTGACGCTTGAAATCCACGAACGGTTGAGCAGAACATCACCCGGATGCATAATCAGAACGTGATCGCGGGCATTTGCCGGGTCGAATGTCAGGATATCGGTTGTACGCCTTCGGTCGGGGACGATGGGTACGCTTTTAAAACGCACGGTATGTTTCATTGGGGTTTCCCCGGATTGTGTTTACAGGATGCGACGACGGTACACCACGTCATTGGAAATGGCCAGTCATTTTTACCCGTGATCGGGGTTGTGGAGGGGCGATTCGCGGTACCGGCGGCCGCACGACGTGAATGAGGGGCGGGGTCGGCCGGAAGAGAAACGCATTGGAGACGGCGGGATTCGAACCCGCGTCCTGCAACACACACCTGCAACGTCTACATGCTTGTCCCCTTCATTTTATTGAAGTCCGGATTCCGGGAAGGAGCGCCGTACTCGGGACCGGGTTCCCATTGTCTTCGCTCCGGCGCCGGGAACGGGCGCCATCGCTATCCTCTGTTTCTTACGCCGCTGAAAGCCCCAGAGGAGCAGATCCATCAGCGACGCCCGTGGGTGTTAAGCCGCGAGAGCTAATTCGTTGTTTGCGTTTAACTTTATTCCGCCGCGATTTACGAGACGACGGACGCTCGGCATGCAGTTACAGACACATCATTGCAGTCGAAACCATATTCGTCCCCTGCAAGGTACAATATAGCGCGGCGGGGGCGCGGCGTCAACCGGAATGCGGGGGATGGACAGTGGATTCCAGAAAATGGAGGGGGTCCTTTCGGATAATCGGCGGGGAAAGGCTTTCCCGCGTCCGCTTGGAACACGAGTTCGTTCCGTAATCTGATTGCCAATTCCATCACATATGCTATTGTGATCGGGCTCAGCCGGGAGGACTTCCCGTACATGTGAGGAGGATGAACCATGTCAACGTCGACGCGTCGCTTCGCGGCCCTGGTCGCCGCACTCATGCTTGCGTTTCTCGTTCCTGCCCGGGGGCCGTTCGCGGCGGCGGATATATCCTCCGGGTACGACGTGCGGATACTGCGCGACCGCTGGGGCGTGCCGCATGTGTTCGGGACGAAGGATACCGACGCGGCCTTCGGGCTGGCGTACGCCCACGCCGAAGACGACTTTAAAACCATGCAGCTGGTCATGATGGCGGTCGGCGGCCGCCTTGCGAGCGTGCTCGGGCCGAAGGGCGCGGGGAACGACTACCTGGTACACCTTATCCGCCTGTGGGACACGGTTAACGCCCGATACGAGACCGACCTGGACCCGCGCACGCGCGCCCTGTGCGAAGCCTATGCCGATGGCGTCAACCGCTACGCGGCGCTCCATCCGCGCGAAACCCTTCCGGGCCTGGGACGCGTAACGGGAAAGCACATCGTGGCGGGGTTCGTCCACAAGATGCCGCTCATGGTGGGCGTCGACGGCGTGCTGAAAGAGCTCTTCGAAAAGCCGAAGACCGCGGCGACGCGGCCGATCGACTCCATGCTCGCCGCGTCCTTCGGGCATGACGCGCCCTCCCGCTTCGGGACGGGCGTCGGTTCGAACGCAATCGCGGTGTCGCCCCGGCGGAGCGCCGGCGGCGAAACGATGCTGGCCATCAATTCGCACCAGCCGTGGGAGGGGCCCGTCACCTGGTACGAGGCCCACGTGCACAGCGAGGAGGGATGGAACATGACCGGCGGCCTGTTTCCGGGCTCGCCCGTCGTGTTCCACGGGCACAACGAGAATCTCGGCTGGGCGCACACCAACAACTACCCTGACCTCGTGGACGTGTACGAACTCGACATCAACCCCGACAACCCGAACCAGTACCGCTACGACGGCGCGTGGCGCGAGCTCGAGGTCCGCGAGGCGCCGATACGGGTAAAGCTGCTGGGGCCACTGCGCTGGACCTTCAAAGAGGAGGTGCTGTGGTCGGTCTACGGCCCGGCCATCCGCAGGCCGCACGGGGTCTTCGCCGTGCGCTATGCCGGGATGGGCGACATCCGCCAGGTCGAACAGTGGTACCGCATGAACCGGGCGAGGAACATGTCCGAGTGGGAGGATGCGCTCCGCATGGCGACGCTGCCGATGTTCAACTGCACCTACGCCGATCGCGAGGGAAACATTTTGTACCACTACCAG
>JAGODA010000349.1 GCA_017998475.1 Spirochaetota bacterium
CCCTTGAGGACCGTGAACATCGCGCCGATCTCCTTGGAAACCTGGTAGATCATGGCGTCCATTATCAGTTGTGCCTGTTGGTCGCCGGCGGCGATACGTCGCTCGACCTCCCTCGCGTCATTGGTCCCCAGGTAGGCGGTCAGTCCTCCCTTTCCAGTGAGCATTTTCCTGACCTCATCGTAGGTATACTGGCCGCTATAACAGAGGCGTGCCAGGTCCCCGGCAGGAAGTGTCCCGCTTCTCTCCGGGGTGAACGGACCTTCCCCGTCGAGAGCGTCATTCACATCGATAATCAGGCCTTTGCGATGCGCCCCGATCGAGGTGCCGCCCCCCATGTGAGCGACAATAAGGTTGAGCTCTTCATAAGTGCGATGTATGGATCGGGCGTATTTGCGTGCGACGGCTTTCTGGTTGAGCGCGTGAAAGCGCGATTTTCGTACGAAAAGGGGATGCCCTGTGATGCGCGCCACCTCATCCAGTTCGTCGACCACCGGAGGGTCGGCGACATAGGCGGTCGTTTGGGGTAGTTCCCCAGCCAAATCGAACGCGATAAGTCCTGCGAGGTTGCTGGCGTGCTGAGAAATACGGATGCCTTCCCGAAGGTCATTCAGGAGTAGCTCGTTGATCGAATAAACTCCCGACGGAACGGGTTTTAAAAGACCACCTCGAGCCACGATTACCGCGATGGTCGAAGGTTCGATGTCGGCGGATCTCAGTTCCTGTAATATGATGTCTTTGCGGAAGTGGAACTGGTCGGCCATATCCTTGAAGGCGGACAGTTCGGCGGTGGAATGCCCGATGTTTTTCTCGAAAAGGACCTTTTCTCCATCGTAAACGGCGATTTTTGTCGATGTGGACCCGGGATTTATGGCGAGTATTCTCGGTTCTGACATGGCGTTGGCACCCCTCATGGCTGAAGTATCTTTGAGTACTGGTGTCGATTCAGGTTGTTTTATCGGAAAGGTCTATACTCGCCGCAAGAGCGATGCTGTTGAGCTTTATCGCCTCCGAGTCCGCGCGCGAGGTCAGGACGATGGGGGCCGAGGCGCCAAGCAACATGCTGGCCGGGGAGGCGCCGGCGAAATACACGAAGGATTTGTACATCGCGTTGCCCGATTCGATATTTGGGGCGAGAAGAATATCGGCGTCACCGGCGACTTCGTTGAAAATGCCCTTGAATTCGGCGCTCTTCTTTGAAATGGCGTTGTCGAAGGAGAGAGGTCCGTCGATGATGCAGTTGCGAATCTGGCCGCGCTGCGACATCATGGACAGGAGTGCGGCGTCGACCGTGGCGATCATGTTGATGTTGACAAGCTCGAAAGCGCCAAGAACGGCGACTTTCGGAATCTCGACGCCGAGCCGCCTCATGAAAAATACCGCGTTCTTGATTATCGCCATCTTCATTTTAAGATCCGGGGCGATGTTGAGGCCGCCGTCGGTGAGGACGAAAAGCTTGTGATAATTGGCAAGTTCGAAAAGGCCGATCGAAGACAGGCCCTCCGCCCTCCGAAGACCATTCGCTTTGTCGAGCACGGGACGCAGATAGGTCGCCGTATCGAGAGCCCCTTTCATCAATATATCGGCCTCACCGTCTCGGACGAGGTGTACGGAGAGTTCCGCGGCTCGTACGTTGTCCTCCTCGTCGATGATTCGGACTCCGTTAAGGTCGAACCGGTGATTGTCGGCGATTTCGAGGATCTTTTTCCGGATACCGACAAGAATGGGCTCGACTATGCCTTTCAGGCGCGCCTTCACGACGGCATCGAGAACGTGCTCGTCCTGGGCGGCTGCGACTACGAGTTTTTTGATTTTTCCACCCTTGCCCGCATAGGTGTACAGGTCGGCGATGGTTTTGATTCGGGTGTTCGTTTCCTGCTCGTTCATGATGGCCTCCGTGACGTGCTCAACGGTACCTGATCGGGACGTAGGCGGCTGCGGCGAGGAGAATACTGGCCACACGCGTCTCGTCCGTATCGAGCTTTGATGTAAAAACGATCGGGGCCGACGCCCCGAGAACGACCGAGGCCACCCGGGCATTGGCGAAAAACACGAATGACTGATACAGGATGTTCGCGGTCTCGATGTCGGGAGCGAGCAGGATGTCGGGATCGCCGGCCACTTCGCTCGAGATGCCCTTCTGATGGGCGCTTTCACGGGATATGGCGTTGTCGAACGCGAGCGGCCCGTCTATAACACAGTTCTTGATCTGGCCGCGCTGCGCCATCTTCGAGAGAAGGCCTGCGTGCATGGTGGCCGGCATTGCCTCGTTCACCACCTCGATCGCGGCGAGAACGGCGACTTTCGGAATTTCTATACCGAGCCGGCGCATGAAAAATACGGCGTTATGGGCGATGCCTGCCTTGGTAGAGAGGTCGGGGGCTACATTTAGAACGGTATCGGTGACCGCGATTAGTTTGTGATATCGCTCCACCTCGAATATGGCCATGTGGGACATGATGGATCCCTTGCGGATGCCGCGGCGGCGATCGTCGATGTGCCTTAGAATCATCGTTGCGCCGTAATAGCTTTCCTCTCCGTTCATGATGATGTCAGCTTCACCTTCTTTAACCATGCGGACGGATTCGAATGCCGCCTCGGTGGCGTTCTCCTGGTTGAGTATCTTCATGTCGGAAAGATCATATTTTTTTTCCTCGGCAAGCCGGCGTATGAACTGTTCGTCGCCTATGAGACTGACGTCGACAATGCCGATCCTGTGTGCGGAAATCGCCGCGTTGAACACGTTCTCGTCTTTTGCCGCGGGGATCACGAGCCTGCAGCGGATACCATGTTCTTTGAGGTATGGTTCGAGCTCGGACAGTTTGTGTAGCATCGCGGCCTCCCCTGTGAGGCATGCCCGCCGCGGGAGCGGCGGTCTGAATGGTGAAACATTGTTTCAATTATTACCACCTGCGATATATATCACAGTATGGCAAGCATAATATTATATACAATTTAAAATATAAGTAAGTCTCGCCGGTCGAGATCTCTTCTTTCGGACCGGCGGAATGATATGCGGTGAAGCGGGGTGAAATTTACTGAAGGCGCTCCATGTATTCGGCGGCAATGTTAAAAGCCTCCCTCAGGAAGAGGTCGTTTTTTACGTCGATAATCTTGTGGTTGTTCTCCCTTTTCAGCTGCTTTTCCATGTCGCGCACCTTGTGTTTCTCGATGTTCGACTCTTCCTTCAGGCTGATTTCCTTTGTAGCGATCAACTTTTTAAGGGATGCGATTCTTTCGTTGAGTTCCGCGAATTCCTTGGTTGCCGCGACTCTCCGGCGGGATTGATCCTGAAGGGTGCCGACCATATCCCTGTTAAGATAGTTGCGATACGGAACGAAGTTGGCGCTGGGAATCCTTTCCCATCGTAACGGATGTCGGAGCTTCTCCTCGCCGATATCCCAGGCGGCGCTGATGTCAGGAATTATGATGTCCGGGGTTACCCCTGTAAGTTGATTCGAGGTACCGCCCGGCTGGTAGAAGAGCGCGGTGGTAATC
>JAGODA010000350.1 GCA_017998475.1 Spirochaetota bacterium
CGGTCTGATGTCGATCGGGCTCGCGTTCATGCTGGTCTGCCCGCTCGTCGCCGCCCGCTTGAGGGGTTTCGTCAGGACATGATAATGTAAGGCTTCCCCGCGCGGTCGTTCATTCCTCTTCGCCTGTGGAGGCCGTATGGACCGACACACGCGCGGCGGTGATCTCTTTCACCAGTGTTCCCAGGCGTTCGGGATTCGTGACCAGCCCGTCTTTTTCCGCCCTGCTCATTCTCTTGATGAACGCCTCCACCTTCAGTGCGTCGGACCGTGTGCCGCGGAGTTTCCAGCACGCGGCGGTCCGCACCGGTCTGAAGCCCGCGGTGAATTTTGCGCGGCGGTTTCCGCCGAGATGCTCGCGCACGCGGCGGTCGATATCGGTGGTGTACCCGGTATAGAGCGCGCCGTTGCCGCACTCGAGCATGTAGATATAGTACTCTTTATCCATTTTCAGGAGCGCAGGGTCGCGACCAGCCGGAGCGGATTGAGGAGAAGCCCGAGGGCGGAGATGATGTCCGTACACACCACATCCGCCGCGCTGAGTGCGTTGAGCGCCGCTCCCTCGCGCTGTATGACCGCTATTCCGAGCGCCGCCTCGTCGAGCATCAGGCGGTCGTTGCGGCCGTTTCCGATCGCCGCGACGCGCTCCGATCCGAGCGAGCGCACGTAGTCGAACTTGGCGCGCGCCTGGTCGTCGACGGGGAGCACGGTGAGCGCGCAGGGGATGCCCTCGAGCGCCGCGCCCGCCTTTCCGAAGGTGTCGGCCGTTACCACGTGAATCTTGATTTTCCCGGCGAGGGATGTGAGGAGCGCGGCGACCCCGTCGATCAGTGCGCCGTCCTGGGCGATCGTGCCGTTGTAATCGAGCACCAGGTGGTCGATCGAGAGCGTCCGGTGGCCGGGTATTCCGATGTGTATCATGGTATTGGGAATGAAAAAGTCCGTGACGGATTGATGAAACTTCGATCAGTATGATGGTGAAAAACGGATGCGATGTCAAGCCCTTTGCGCGCGGCACATCCACGCACCGGAAGCGCGCCGTTTCTCCGTGCGCAGCGGTGCGCATGGAACTTTACGTGGCGAACGAGCGAACCTGATCGTTCAGCCTGTCGGCCATGCCCTTCACCCGGTTGGAGTGCGAAAGCAGATTGTCCGCCTCGTTCGAGTTCTTCTGAGTGATCTCGTTGACCGAGGCGATGGAGCGCACGATCTCGGAGACCGCGGTCTTCTGCTCCTCGGTGGACACCCGGATCTCGTCGGAACGCGCCCTCACGCGCCCTGCGTCGGTATTGACCTCGCTGTTGACGCCCTCCTGCACATCCATGAAGCGCGCGATGTCGTTGATCATTCCATCGATGTCGTTCACTCCCCGGATGATCTCGCTTATCACCTTGACCGAAGTGGTCATATTCATGGCTCCCTTCCCGATCTCGTCGGTGTTCAGCTTGATAAGGGCGTCGATCTCCTTGAGGCTCGAGGCGGTCTGGTCGGCGAGCTTCGATATCTCGTCGGCGACCACGGCGAATCCCCTGCCCGCCTCCCCGGCGCGGGCGGCCTCGATGGCCGCGTTGAGCGAGAGAAGGTTTATCTTGTCCGAGATGTCGTTGATGATACCGATGATGTCGGTCATTTTGCCCGAGCTCTCTCCGATCTTCCCCATCCCCTCGTTCATTGAGTTGATGGTTTTCTCGCCGGATTTCGCCAGGGAGGAGATGTTTTCGGCGGTACCCCGTGTCTTTTTGACCTTCTCGCTCATTTCCCGCATCGTCGTGGACAGCGTCTGGAGTTTGGTGACGAGCTCGTCGAGGTTCTGCACCTGCCGGTCGGCGCCGTCGGCGATCGTATCGCTGCTGGCCGAGACCTCCTCGATGGTAGCCATGATTTCCTCGGCGGCCGAGGCCTGGCTCTGGGAATTTTCCGAAAAGCTTATCGACGCGGTGGAAAGCTCCCGCGAGGCGTCGGCGAGCTCACCGGCCGAATCGTTGACCGAGGCGAGGAGCCCGGATATCTGGCGGTACTGCTCCTCCTTTTCGTTTTTCTCCTCCTCGGATTTTTTGAGAGCGCCCTCGGTTATCGAGAGAATGAGCTGAGACAGGATGATGATGAATACCAGCGAGAAACTGCTGTCGATTACGCCAACCTTTGCAGCCCCCAGGCTTATCGGATCCAGACGGTCCCGAACCAGACTGAAGAAGACCAGATCGGCCCCGAGAAAGAGCAGGGACACCACCCAGACGACCCTTCGTGTTGTAAAAACCGTAGCCATCACCATGGCGGCCGTCATGAAGTATATGTAGGATGTGTAGCCGTTCTGAGGGGATTGTATCAATTTCGACATGAGGCCGACGGTGAGGGTTATCGCGATGACGAAAACAAGGATGTTGGCGGCGAAGTGATATCGGCCGCTTTTAAGGAAAACCAGCGCGACAAGCACCGAGATAAAAATGATTGTAACTACAATGATGGCCTGGAGGTAGAGAACCGCTCCAAGAAAAATCACCAACAGGAGAACCATCAACGGCAGCAGGAACGCCAGGCAGAGAAGCATGTACAGGAGAGTCTGCGACTTTCTCTGTATAAGGTACGAACTTTGAATGTACCGTCGAAGAAAAAAGGAATTGATCGGGTGCAGTGCGCTCATAGTGCCTCCTTTATTCTATATGTCAGGGTTGGCAGCGGGCGAGCCGGTTCTATTGATTAAAGGTTGTAGTTAAAATTTAATTGCCCATTTGTTGATTATCTCAGAGCTGTTTATTGACCCGGAAATTGACGGGTCCCCCGCCTTTGGCCATGGGAACCACTCATTTTTTCAGTTACACGGGAACAACGCTGTATCGATTCAATTTAATTGTCAATTATTATCCAAGCGTTAATTTGCTATTATTCATGCATTTTGCGTATTGAGCACTGGCCTGCCATGTCAGCGCACCTTCCCCCGCGCGAGCGACATGAAGATTCCGGCGAAGCACAGGGTAGTGAAGACGGCGAAGGCGATGCGGGCGCTGACGAGGAACTGCCCGTAGTGTTCGAGCGTAATGGGGACCCTGCCCATCACCACCGCGAAGATGAGCATTGCGATTCCCATGCTGAACATCTGGCCGGTGAGGCGCATGGTGCCCAGGGTCCCGGAGGCGACGCCGTAGTGGCGGCTTTCAACTGAGCTCATCACGGCGTTGGTGTTGGGCGAGGAAAAGAGGGCGAATCCGAAACCGAGAACGACCAGGCCTGCGACGATGAGTCCGAGCGGAGTGCCCGCGTGGAGGAAGATGAAGGATGAAAGCCCCAGCGTGGTAAGGGCCATCCCGATTGAGGCGACGACCCGCGGCTCGATACGATCGGAGAGGCTCCCCGCCAGCGGCGAGAGGAGGGCCATCACCGCCGGTTGCGATACGAGGATCATGCCGGCGCTCTCCGGGGTCATGGCCTTGATGTACTGTAAATACAGGCTAAGCAGAAAGCCCGAGGCGAAGGTTGCGCTGTAATTGATGAGAGCGGCG
>JAGODA010000351.1 GCA_017998475.1 Spirochaetota bacterium
CCCTTCAGCATGGCCTTGCCGAACTCGGTCACCACGTAGTGGACCATGGCGCGGTGCACGGTGACGATCGTGCCCGGCGCGAGGGTCGGCACTATCCTCGAGCGGACGCGGCCCTCCCTGTCGGTGTAGGTGGACGAGAGGCAGATGAAGCTCTTGCCGCCGCGGGAGTGGTACGCGCCGTAGACGAAGTCGAGCTGGCCGCCCGTGCCCGAGATGTGGCGGAAGCCCGAGGACTCGGCCGACACCTGGCCGTAAAGGTCGATCTCGATGGCGTTGTTGATGGAGATCACGTTGTCGTTGGCGGCGATGTTCTTGGGGTCGTTGATGTAGTCGACCGGGAACGACGCGCAGTGCTGGTTGCGGTCCAGGAAGTCGTAGAGCTTGCGCGAACCGAGCGCGAAGGTGTACGACATCTTGCCCGGGTCGAAGGTCTTGCGCGCGCCGGTGATTTTGCCCCGCTCGAACATCTCGAAGTAGGCGTCGCAGAGCATCTCGGTCTGCACGCCGAGATCTTTAAGGTCGCTCTGCGCTATGAGCTCGCCGACGGCGTTGGGAAGCGCCCCGATGCCGAGCTGCAGGCAGGCGCCGTCGACGATCTCGTCGATGATGTACGCGGCGATGGTGCGGTCGCGCTCCCTGAGCTCGTCGCGCGGAAGCTCGATGATCGGCGCGTTGTCGCTTTCGACGATATGGTCCACCCGCGAAATATGGATCGATTCCTTGAACCCGCCGTAGCAGTAGGGGATGTTCTCGTTCACCTCGATGATGATTTTTTTCGTCCTTTCGAGCGACGCCGGAATGACCGAATTTCCGATGCCGATGTTGAAAAAGCCCCATTTATCCATTGGCGCCGCGCGCACTATGGCGACATCCGGACGGATATAGTCGTTGTTGAAATATGACGGCCCCTCGTGAAAGAGGTTCGGGATGTAATCGCACAGGCCCCGGTCGTGGAGTATGCGGTCGGCCTTACTGAAATGGCTGCTGCGGAACACGAAGCTTTTGCGCTCCGGGTCGGCCAGCACGCTCCGGCAGACGGCCGGAAAGGTGATGCTCTGGATGGTGACGTTTTCGAGCTCGCCCGCGCGCTTTGCCAGATACTGGTCGAGGTATATCGGTGCGCAGGCGAAGGGCCCGAAGTTGACGTTGTCGCCGGAGCTGATTACCGAAACGGCGTCCTCCGGTGTTGTGAGTTTTCCGCGGTACTCGTCCTGGAAATTCATTTTGTCCTCCTTCGGTCGCCCGTCCTTCTAATGACCTGCGATGAATCCGCTAAGAATATGAATATAAAAATGATTATACTCCATTTTAAAAAAACCGCTAATTATTCCCGGCGCCCGGCGATACTGTCTTTCCCGCCTCCGTTTATTGCCTTGCGTTAAGCCGATCGGCGGCGTATACTCGGTCGGATATATCATATCACCCTCCGGCGTGCGGTTTACGGGAGGTAGTGTGCCATGATACTGGACTGTCATTTCCATCTGGAGGAAGGCCTGCTCGGCCGCGGCGAGCTCATCGAGCGCATGGACGCCGCGGGCGTTGACAGGGTCGCCCTTATGGGAGCCATGGTGGAGCCGTTTCCGGAGGCCGCGAAGTTTCTGGTGGCCCTGCTCCAGTTCCTGATTACACGCAGGACCACCAGGGGAATCGCGAGGGCCCTGGTGGCGAATTTCAGCGAGAGAGGAAACATCAAACTTCCCATGGGAGAGTACGCGCTGTATCCCGACCCGGACAACGGCGCGGTGTTCGAGGCCGTTAAAAAATTCCCGAAACGCTTTCTCGGCTGGGCCTTCGTGAATCCCCGCGGCAGGAACGATACCGTAAGGGAACTCGGGCGCTGGAAGAAGTCGCCGGGCTTTGTGGGGGTTAAAGCCCATCCGTTCTGGCACCGGTACGAGCCCGTGCATCTCGCGCCCGTGGCCCACGAGCTCGTAAAGACCGGCAAACCCATGCTCGCGCATGTCGGTTTCGGGAGTCATGGCGATTTCGGCGTGCTGCTGGCACAGGTTCCCGGTCTGAAGCTCATACTCGCGCACGCGGGCTTCCCCGAATACTCCGACACATGGAAAAAGATAAGGGAGAATAAAAACGTGTTCGTCGACCTCTCGCAGACCGGCTATGTCGGCGAGAAGACCACCCGGCAGGTCATCGAATACCTTGGTGTCGAGCGCTGTCTGTTTGGCACCGACGGGCCCTTCGGCTATCACGCCGCGGACGGGAAGATGGACTACGGGTTCATCAAGCGGCGGATCGAACGGCTGGTTCCTGACGCGGGGGCCCGCAGGCGGATCCTCGGAGAGAACTTCGCGGAGCTGGCCGGTATCGTCTGAGCCGTTCGGCGGGCACCCGCGGCGTGAAGCATGTCGAGTCCCGTGAGACCCCCTGCGGGGGAGTTTTACCTGGCACCCGCGCACCGGCCGGCACGATGCTCTATCCTGAGACCGAAAGCGTTCCATGGACCGGGTCGATCGGCAGCCGGAGGAATATGCGATTTATGTTGACTTCCCCGGGAATACGAGGGACTCTTCACTCGGGGAAGGGGCCTCTTCTATAAAAAAAGATCCATTCATCTCTTTGCGATAACGGCGATTCATCCATAGCACGCAGTCATTCCTCCGTGGTGTACGGGCATGCCGCGGTAGAGGCATTGTGCCGTATGAGACGGGAGTACGCGTATGCAAGGATGTCTTTCGGAATGGTCAAACGGAGTTCGTGAGTCTCACGGCATAGCCGCAAAAATTTTATGTGCGATTGAAAAGCCGCGATTGGAAGCGGCAAATGTTAAACGGCCCCTGGCACGGGGCTTTTTCCCATGGGGAAAGGATTTTTTCGAAGGGGGCCTTTCGGGAACAAGCCCTGTATCGAAAAGAAACGCGCTCGCAAGCGGGAGTACTCACCGTAAATGTTTAAAAAATGGAGGTATTCGATGAAAAGCGCAATGAAGAGCATCGTTCTCACCGTCGTGGCGGCATCTCTCGGATGTGCGTCTTTGACAACTCCGGTCATGAATTTGCCGCTTAAGGATGACGGCGGCACCTACGAGATCAGCTATGACCACAAAAAGGCTTTGGATTGTAATTACTACTATATAGCTACAGTGGTAACAAGCGGTCGGCATTATTTTTATGCCAGTGATGTGACTTTATATAAACAGATGTACGAACGTGAAATGCTTTTCCCCGGAGCTAAAGAAAAGATCCGCAATATATATAGTCTGGCCTTTCATCAAAACACCGAGTCCACCGTTGCTCCTGAATTTTTTTTGGTTGTGGACGGCAGGCAGTTCAAGCTCGTTTTCCGCAGTGGAAGGACGCAAACTATTACCAGCAGAGGGGGGGGAGGACGCAGCAAATCCGTGCACACAACGTTAACCTATAATGTATCCTCCGATCTGCTCAACGCTATGAAAACCATGAAAAGCATGTCCCTGAAAGTCGGAAATGTATCTCAGGATCTCGATGCCCAATCGGTCTCTCGGGTCAGCAGTTTTGTTG
>JAGODA010000352.1 GCA_017998475.1 Spirochaetota bacterium
TCGGCAGAATGATCGAAAAGATGGACGCATACGCAGGCGGAGGTCTGATATTCGGGAACACCAAAGATAAAAAAGATAAAGATGTGGGAAAGCTCTCGGCCTCTTCGATCAGGGCGGCGTTTAAAAAGGGCGGGAGCGTCGATATCCCGGAATTCTTCGCCCGGTACGAGGAGTTTTCCGGTCGGCGCGAACGCGCGGGCGGGATCTTCGAAGGCCGACTGCTTCGGCTCAAAAGGGGGTTCCTCGACTACTCCTCGGGCGAGCTGATCCGCCGTAAGGAACAGAAGGCGGTCCGTTCTTTCGACGACCTCATCCGCGGCATGCACCGGGCTCTGGCCGCGGGAGGAGGGTCGGCGCTGGCCCGCTCGGTGCGCCGGCGGTACGCCGCGGCGCTCATCGACGAGTTCCAGGATACCGATCCCGTCCAGTACTCCATCTTCACGACCATCTTCGGGGCGGACGAATCGCTCCTCTATCTGATCGGCGACCCCAAACAGGCTATCTACGGCTTTCGCGGGGCCGACATCTTCGCCTACATGAAGGCGGCCGCCTCGGCGCGGACCAGGGCCACAATGGACGTCAACCGCCGTTCGGCCCCCGTACTCGTCTCCGCGGTAAACGCGATGTTCTCGCGGGTAAACGATCCGTTCGTGTTCCCCGAAATCGGATTCACCCCGGTGTCCGCCGGAGCGCGCGAACCCGGCGGCGATCCCTCACCCGGAATGCGGATCTGGTTCATTCCATCGAGCCTCGCCTCCTCCGCCGACAGAGCGGTGAGCAAGGAACTGGCGGGCCGGACGGCCGTTGCCGCCGTGGCCTCGGAAACGGTCGGACTGCTCTCGACCGGCACATACGCTCCCGGCGATATCGCCGTGCTGGTGCGGACCGGGCGACAGGCGCGTGATGTGCAGGAATCGCTTCGGGCCGTCGGCGTTCCCTCGGTCCTGTACCGCACTGAAAGCGTTTTCGCGTCGATCGAAGCCGTTGAAATGCTGCACGTACTTCGAGCCGCCTCCAATCCGGGCGACGCGCGCCTGCTCCGCGCAGCTCTTGCCACCGATATAATCGGCATGACGGGTGACGATATCATGCGCCTGTCGTCCGGCGGGCGCGAATGGGAATCGGCGATAGAGCGCTTTTTCGACTATCGCGATACCTGGGCGCGCGGAGGATTCATGCGCATGTTTCACGCGCTTCTCCGCGGCGAGGGCGTTCACGAGCGGATCCTTCGCAGGCCGGACGGCGAACGGGTGCTGACCAACGTACTGCACCTGGCGGAGCTCATCCACCGCGAACAGCGTAAAAAGGGCCTGGGCGCCGACGGCATCGTCAAGTGGCTGAGGGGCGCGATCGCCGAGTCGGACCAGCCGGGCGAAAAGGAAGAGCACCAGCTGCGTCTTGAGACTGACGAGAACGCGGTGACGCTGATCACCATACACCGCAGCAAGGGACTCGAATTCCCCGTGGTTTTCTGCCCCTTCGCGTGGGACGTTCGCGATATCGACGAGCCTTATGTATATCATGACCCCGCGCGCGGAAACCGTCCCGTTTTCCGTCTGGGAGGGGAGGGGGATGATGACGGTGACGCGCGCACGGCCGTCTCCCGCGAACAGCTCGCCGAAAATCTGCGCCTGCTCTACGTCTCGGTTACCAGGGCCAAACAGCGTTGCTACCTTGTCTGGGGCCGCGTCAACAAATGCTTCGATTCCGCTCCGGCCTATCTATTCCATAATCCCGGAGATCTCGGCGCCGGTGATATCGCCGCGAGGCTCGCGGTGCACGTAGAGGGCCTCGATGACCGGAGAATGACGGACGATCTCTCCTCCCTCGCCGTATCGTCCGAAGGCGGTATTGTGCTCTCGGAAATACCGCGGGAGAAAGCGCCGGATTACCGTCCTCCGCGCGTGAAACCACCGGCGCTCTCCTGCAGGTCCTTTAACGGCTCGGTGGAGGCGGGGCGTCGCGTAACGAGCTTCAGCGCGCTCGCCGGGGGGGCGCCGTACGAGCGCGACCGCGATTTCGAATACGTTCCTCCGGCCGTCCGCGACGGCTCCGCGACGCGCGACATCTTCGCTTTTCCGCGCGGCGCCCGCGCGGGGAGCTGTATTCATGCCATCTTCGAGAATATCGATTTCTCCCTCGCGGGGGGCGCGGAGCGTGTGGTCCGCGACGCGCTCGCGCTGTACGGATTCGACGACGACTGGACCGGCGCGCTGGCCGACATGACCTCGTCGGTGCTCCGCACACCGCTTGAAAGCCCGTGGGGAACGGGCGGCCTCTACGCGCTCGCGCCGCGCGACAGGCTGCATGAGCTCGAGTTCACGCTCCCGCTCGCCCCAGTCACGCCCGACGGGCTCGCCGGCGCGTTCGCGCGCGCCGGCGGCGGCGGCCTCGTCGCGGATTTCTCGGGTTCCATCGCCCGCCTGGGCTTCCAGCCGGTCAGGGGGTTTCTCCGCGGATTTATCGATATGGTTTTCGTCCGCGACGGCAGGTACTACCTGCTCGACTGGAAATCCAACCACCTGGGCAACTCACCGTCCGAGTACTCCGCCGAGCGAATGGCCGCCGAGATGCTGCGGCACCACTATATACTCCAGTATCACCTGTACGCCGTAGCGCTGCACCGTTATCTCGCGCGCCGGGTCCGCGATTATGACTACGGACGGCATTTCGGCGGGGTGTATTACCTCTTTGTGCGCGGCATGGACCCCGCGGACGACTCGCGGCCGGGAGTGTTCTTCGATATGCCTCCGGCGGCGCTCATCGAATCGCTCGGCTGCTATTTTGACGGGGAGGATCGACCATGAGCGTGACTGACGGTTTTTTCGGTCCTTTCGACACGGCCTTCGCGCGCCTCATGTGCCGCCTGGACGGACGGGAGAGCCCCGAGCTCATGCTTGCCGCCAGCCTGGTCGCGGGCAGGACGGCCGCGGGTGATGTGTGTCTGGACCTGGTCTCCGCGGCGGGGGCGGGGCTTCCGGACAGCCCGGCCGGGATCATCCCGACCGATGCCGCGCGCTGGATGGAGACCCTTCGCGCGACGCGGGTCGTCGGCGCGCCCGGCGAGTACCGACCGCTGGTACTCGACGACGCCGGCAGGCTCTACCTGCACCGGTACTGGAAATACGAATCGGATCTCGCGGGCGCGCTGGCCAGGATGGCCGGGAGCGTGCGCGACGACTACGATCCGGAACTGCTCGCCGGGGGGCTCGACCGGATGTTCGGCGCTTCGCATGACGGAGAACCTGACCTTCAGCGCCTCGCGGCCGCGGTCGCCGTGATGAAGTCTTTCACCGTGATCTCGGGCGGCCCCGGTACCGGCAAGACCTCCACGGTGGTGCGTATACTCGCGCTTCTGGCCGAGCAGGCCCTCGCCGGCGGACGCCGCGTGCGCGCGGCGCTCGCCGCTCCGACCGGTAAGGCCGCGGTACGATTGCAGGAAGCGGTCAGGGGGGCCGTGGAGGCGCTGCCCTGTGCTC
>JAGODA010000354.1 GCA_017998475.1 Spirochaetota bacterium
AGCAAATCGCCAAGGCAGTGGTGCTCCCTTGTCGCCATAATGACGATGTCCTTGCGGCGCTTCTCGGAGAGCGAGATCCGTGTGTCCTCGGGAAGCGATGCGTGCAGCTCGCCCAGCACGGCCTCGTGATCGAACTCGCCGGCAAACTCCGTGCGCATGAAGAAATGGAGCGTCTCCCGGTCGACGAACTCGTGGGTGCTCGTGATATTGAGTCCGCCGCGGAACAGCACACCGGTGATGGTGTGCACCAGTCCTTTGCGGTCGGCGCAGTCGATGCGGAGAATGTGCGTTCTGTCCATGGGCCGTAGTACCGGCACCGTTGTTACAGCGCCGTCCCGTTTCGTCAAGCGAAAAGACGTTCCGCGGGCCTTTCCTACGGCAGGCACTCTATGGTGATGGTGGTGCCGCGGTCGCTTTCAACCGACAGCTTTCCCTTTAACTGGTCGCGGACGAGGTTGCGGATCACCTTGAATCCCATGCTGTCCGTCTTTTCGATTTCCATTCCGTCGGGTATACCGACCCCGTTGTCGCGCACGACCATGCGTACCGCGCCATCGGCCGAAACGATTACGTTTACCGCGATCTCCCCGTTCACCACACCCTCGAACGCATATTTGTACGCGTTCGATACGATCTCGTTGACGACCAGGGCGAAAGGAACCGCCTTTTCAATGGTCAGAAACAGGTAAAACTCGCCCACCGAAACCCGCACCTCCGGTCGGTTGTACAGGCGCGAAAGATAGGTCATGATCTCGAGCACGCAGTTGTGCATGTCGACGCGGTCAAAGCGTTCGCTCCGGTAGAGGAAGTTGTGGATGATGGCCATCGTGTAGATCTTCGAACGCACGTCCTCGATCAGGCCGACCGACCGCGGATCCGTCAGGCGCATTGACGCCATGTCGAGCAGGCTGGAAATTATCTGGAGGTTGTTCTTCACACGGTGATGGATCTCGTCAAGCAGCACGACCTTTTCCCTGAGAGAGGCCGCCATCCTCGACTCGGCCTCCTTGCGTTTGCCGATATCGCGGACGATCGCCTGCACCGCATGGGGCGCGCCGTTTCTCATGATGACCGAGCTGTGCATCTCGGCCCAGAAGGCGGCGCCGCCCGGACGGATTATGCGCAGCTCCGCGGCCTCCCTGGGCATGTGCGTTAAACGGAGCTCACTGGTGATCGATCGAACCAGCGCGAGGTGTTCGGAATCGATAATCTCGAAGAAAGCCGCGCCAACCAGGTCCTCGCGCGATACCCCGAGCATGTTCTGGGCGACAACGTTCGCGTCGATGATGACGCCGTCAAAATCGTGCAGAAACACCGCGTCGAACGACCGATCGAAAAGCGCCCGATAGCGCTCGTTGCTGTCGCGAAGCGCGGCCGACTCGTTGACGCGCTCGGTAACGTCCGTGAGCACCCCGCGCAATCCCCTCGAGCGTCCCCGGCCCCCGACCATGCTCGCCCGCATGCGGACCCATCGACGGGACCCATCGGGTGTTCGCGCGACAAGCTCCATGGTCAGGTCGGGCGGCTCTCCCGAATCACCTGCCTCGAAAATTGTGCGCAAATCGAGATCGTCGAAAAAATCAGCCAGCGGTCTGCCGGTCGCCGTCGACGGCTCGGCGCCGAAAATGTTCCCGAACGCGGGGCTGACATAGGTGATGACGCCGGTTTCATCGGTGGAGAATATCACGTCGTGGATGCTCTCCACCAGGTCGCGGTATTTTTCCTCGCTCGCCCGAAGGCGCATCTCGAGCTCGCGACGCTGCAGGGCGGTTTCGAGGGTGTAATAGAGTTCCACGTCCTTGATGGGCTTGAGGATGAAGCCGAAGGGCTCGGTCCGGCGGACACGGTCGAGCTGCGTTTCGTCGAGGTGGCCGGTCAGGTAGACGATGGGGATCCCCGTTCCGAGGCGGATGATTCTGGCCGCCTCTATGCCGTCGAATGACGCGGGCAGGGCGATATCCATGAGTACGAGGTCGGGCAGCCGTTCGGCCGCCATTGCGACCGCCTCTTCCCCGCTCGCGGCCACCCCGAGGACGGAGTGGCCGAAAGCGTTCAGCCGAACGCTCAGATCGGCGGCGATTATCGATTCGTCCTCGACGATAAGAATCCGCGCCCGCATTACCGAACCCGTCTCAGCGGCATACGGCGAACACTACCTTCGCGCATCGAAGCTGAATGATATCCTCGTCCCGTTTTTCCTGCCTATCGATACGGTTCCCTTTAGCTGATGGACCAGCATGTGCACCAGCGAAAATCCGAGCGTGGCGGTGTTCGACGGATCGAGTCCCTCCGGAAGGCCGATGCCGTTGTCCTGGACGACGACCTCCACGCGCCGATCATCCACACTGCGCACCCCCACTTCGATTGAAGCCTCGCCGTTCCATCGGGACGGGAAGGCGTATTTGAACGCGTTCGTCAGCAGTTCGTTTACGATTATGCCGCAGGGAACCGCCTGGTCGATGAAGAGCTCGACCGGCGCCAGCGATTCCCTGAGATCGATCGTTCGCGTTTCGTGGGAGAACGCGCGGCGAATATCGCGCATCATGGCCTTCAGGTACACCGAGATATCAACCCGGTCGAAATCTCCCGAGAGATGAAGGTTTTCGTGCACGAGCGCCATCGCCTTCACGCGGCCCTGGCAGTCATTGAGGTGCTCCCGAAGCGCCGGGTCGGCAACGCGCCGCGACTGAAGGCTGAGGAGGCTTACAATAATCTGGAAGTTGTTCTTGACCCGATGATGTATCTCACGTATCACCAGCTCCATTTCCCTTATCGATTCATTCATCCGTTTTTCGGCGCTCTTGCAGCGGGATATGTCGTGCGCCAGGCAGGCGATCATCTCCCCGCCGCGATGCCCGACCGGGGCCGCGGAGAGCTGGATCGGAAATCGCCGCCCGTCTTTCCTCATCCCCTCCATCTCGACCTCGACGAAATCGGATTCGCCCTCGCGAACGGACAGCGCTTTATACATAAGATCACGCGGGCTTGAACGCTCGCCGAAAACGAGAAATTCTTCCAGGCACCCGGGAATCGGCCCGGACGATTCATGCCCGAACATCCGCGCCGCCGGCGCGTTCCATGTAAGCGGCGTCCCCGTCGCGTCAAGAACGAAGAGGGCGTGCGGCATATGGCTGATGGCTATGCCGAACATGTCCTCAACCCGCGCGGCGCGCGGCGAGGAGCGTCTGCGTTCCATCACGATTTCGATTACCGCCTTGATTTCGTTTTCCTGGTAGGGCTTGATGATATATCCCTCGGGGTTGACCTTCTTGGCCCTTTCGATGTATCGATCGTCGCCGTACGCCGTGAGGAATATCACCGGTATCGCCATTTCACGGCCTATGATCTCGGTGGCGTCGATCCCGTACATCTCTCCGGGCATCACGATGTCCATGAGGATGAGGTCCGGTCTGAGGCGGCGAGCCATCTCTATGCCCTCCTCCGCCGACGCGGCCCTGCCAACCACGGAATAGCC
>JAGODA010000353.1 GCA_017998475.1 Spirochaetota bacterium
GGGGGCGACTGATCTCCGCCGCGCGCGCGAAACGCGCTCAAGAGGGTGGCCGAAACCAGCACCACCGCTCCTCCAGCGAGCGCCCACGACCCGGGCCTCTCTCCAAGGAGCAGGAACACCCACAGGGGATTGAGCAACGGCTCGATTACGGGCACAAGCACCGCCTCGAGCGCCGTTACCCGCCGTATCGCCGCGGAATAGAGAATGTACGCCAGGCCGAGCTGGAAGACCCCGAGGACCGCCAGGGCCGCCCACCCCTCCCGCGGCGGCGCCGAGCGGAACATGAACGGCGCGCAGAGCACTCCCGTGACTAAGTTACCCAGCAGCACCGATTCGATCGGCGAACCGTCCTTCTGCATGCGAAGCGAGACGATCAGCACGGCGAAGCTCACACCGCTCGCGAGCGCGAGGATGTTGCCGCACAGCCCCCCCTCACCGAGCGAGTCCATGAAGAAGAGCGCCATTCCTCCCATCGCTCCGGCGAGCGCGGCCCATGCGGCGGGTCCCGCGCGCTCCTCCAACAGAAGGCCGCCCATTACGGCGACATACAGCGGCGCCGTATACTGGAGAAGTATGGCGTTTGCCGCCGTGGTAAGCTTGTTGGCCAGGACAAAGAAAATGACGGTGGCCGCGTAGGCCGCGGCGCCGGTAAGCTGCGCCGCCGACCAGGTGAAGCGCGGCCGGCGCAGATAGAGCAGTATGACGGGAACGGCTATACAACTGCGGGCGCCGGCTATGGCAAGCGCCCCCCAAGGGATGGATTTTATCAGCAGCCCGCCCAGGCTCCACAGAAACGCCGCGCCGAGCAGGCATGCCAGTGCCGCGCCGCGAGGAAGGGCCGATGGTCCGTTGCCGTTCATTGTCCGTATTTTCCGTGTCGCCGCGGACCGTCGCGCCTATCGTTTTACGGCCGTCAGGGCGCGCTCGATGAGCATCTCGAATACGTTCTTCTGGGTAAACGAGAAAGAGGTGAACAGGGTGAAGGCCTTCGTCACCACGTTCGAAAGGTCCACCTCGGTGACGAAATGCGAATACCCCCCGTGGTGCCGCCGGAGGAGCGAGAGTTCGCCGGCCACCTGGAACAGGTTGGCCCTGGTGAACACGTTGGTGAAGTGCCCGTTCGGGAGGCTGAAACTGTAGCCCACGTCACCGTTCGGCTGCGGGTGCAGCAGGAGGCGCAGCGGCATCAGGTGGCCGCGCGCCTCGATGACCCCGCGATCAAGCTCCGGATTCATCTCCGTTACGGTGCAGTTGTTGCGCGCGTCCTGCTCCAGCCGGCAGACCTCCACCCGCTTGAGGCGCTGAGCCAGTTTCGACGAGGGGTTACGCGCGGCGGCGTTTTTCGCCGCGTTCTCGGCGAACACGCACAGCCGGGCGAGATACTCGCTGAACGAATCGAGCCCTTTCCGGAAGAAATGAATCGCGCCGCGCTCGTCGACGACGAAGAAATGGCAGTACTTATTCGTTTTCTGATAGTATATGCGTATAACGTCATCATCGCACTTCCCGATGATGGCCCGCAGATAATTGAACTCGGGGACCATCGGATCGAAGCCGTAGCGGGCCAGCGCACCGGTGTTCATCCCCAGGCCCATGAGCATCCCGGCCTCCGAATCGAACGCGGTCGCGCTGACCGTTTCGGCGGCCGCGGTCTTTCTGTTGGCGAACACGAAGTAGGTGTTTCCCAGCATGGTGACGTACCGTTTGCGGGCGGGAGTGCGGTCCTCGACGAACAGCGCGTGCATCCCCCCGAGGAGCGAGGCGATGCGGTCGAAATCGCGGCTGGAACCGTACGGCTGAGATGACGAAAGCCGGAGCGCCCTCTCGAAATCGTGACGGGTGACGAGCGCGCCGTTCAGCACCGAGACGGCGATCTTCGCGATGTCGACCTCGCCCTTGAACGCCTCGAACCTGGTCTCTCCCCAGCTGTTGTGATAGAGGAAGATGATGTCGTCGATCTTCTTCGAGTATTTGGAATACGGGTTGATGATGATATAGCTGATGATGGGGAACGGATCCCGAAGGAAATAGTTGTTCTGGATCTGGAGGCGCTTGAACGCGAAATGCACCGAGAGCTCCGTTACCAGGTCGCGGATGTAGTTGGGATCTACGGCGTGGATACCGGACTGGATCTCAAGCCGGGTGTAATCCTTCTGAAAGATGCGGTTCATCGCGATCCACACGATAACGCCGATCAACGTTTCGTCCTTGTGGAATATGACCTTGGCCGGATAATTCTTAACGATGATCCGTTTGGAGAGGAGGTAAAACTCCCTGCCGTCGCGGTCGCGCACAAATTCGACCGTGAGCAGTTTTTCCTGCGGGTAGCTCTTGAAGCTGAGCGAGTTGTCGATCTTGTCCGCTGAAATCGAGAAGTGAGAATGGATCTTGCGGGTTATTCCCTTCAGATCGTCTCCCGAGAGCTTGTGGGCAATCTTGTTCGTTTCGATGGCGTTCAGGATGTCGCGGTACCCGCGCAGAACGTACTTCTTGGTATCGCTCATCAGACGGTTGACCGAGTCGATATCCTGGTTCTCGAACTCGTCCATCTGCCGGATCATGGATTCTGACCAGTTCCATTTCCTTGCATAGGCCTGCATGATCCGTGTTTTTTCGGTAAGCTCGATCTTTTCGTCCTCGTCCAGAAAACGCGAGAGGCGCGGGTCCACCTTCAGGTAAAAGCAGATGGTCAGAAGGTCCGTGGCGTTGGCGTCGTTGACGATCGAGTTATAGTAGTTGTACACGTGGTTGAACATGATGACGTAGGAATCGATGTTCTGTATCGCGAGCTTCCCCTCGTGCACGTTCTTTTTGATGATGTTGCTGATAAACGGGTTTGTCCCCGCGCTGTGGATATACCGCTCGAGCAGGCCGAGCTTGATGATCGACTTGAACGGATTGCCCAGCGACTTGAGCAGCTGGAAGAGCGCGGAAACAAGAAAATCCTCGCGCGGTATTGTGTAGAGGTTACCCAGGTCCACGAACTCGCCGGCGAAGTGCGTGTCGCGCGCGACCCCGAGCCACTCCCCGTACACCGTGTCATTTGACCCGGCCGGCACCATCCACCAGAACGGCGTTTTTCCGCTCACCACGATGGAGCTTCGGAAGAATTCCTCCTTGAGCAGCTCGCCGAGCGAAGTACCGGAAAAATTCTCCTCGCTGTCGTCGTCGAAAACGTTGTTTCGCACCTTGTTGATGTCGTTGAGGAAGAAATGAACCTCTATGCCGAATTTTTCCTCTATCCAGTTCTCGATCACACGGCATTTCCCGCGGAACAACCGCAGGGATTCGGGGTCGACCCCCTCCTCGTCCGCGCACACCCAGTAATCGAAATCGGAATGAGTGGTGTAGGCAATCGTGCCGCCGCTGCCCATGAGGGCGAACATCTGGATGAAAGGCGTTTCCGGTTTCTGCGGGCTGAGTGTTACCGAGGGGAAATGCGCCTGCAGGAAGGCCGCGCCCCGTTTGCCAAGGT
>JAGODA010000355.1 GCA_017998475.1 Spirochaetota bacterium
TACCTGAAGGTTTTTAAGAACAGGCCGTATGTGCTCATCCTTCTTACGTACGCGCTCCATATAACCGGCCTGACGGTGGTAATGGGAGTCGCCATTTATTATTTCAAATATATCCATAACGACGAGTCGAAAACGACGATCGCCATGCTCATTCTTCTGCTCACCGCGATGGCGTTCATTCCGGTGAGCGTCATGCTCTCCAAAAAAATCGGCAAAAAGCTCGTCTACGGCATCGGAATGTCCATTTTCGCCATCGGCACTTTGCTTCTTTTCGCGTTCGGTCATACTCAACCGGTTTCCTTCTCGTTTATCGTGATGTTTTTCACGGGTACGGGTTTCGGATTCACCTATGCGATGCCGTACGCGATCGTCCCCGATGCCGTCGAATACGATTACCTTATTACCGGAGAGCGAACGGAAGGGGCCTTCTACGGTATATGGACATTCGGAATAAAGATGGGGCAGGCGCTGGCCCTTGCGATAAGCGGGACCATTCTCTCGCTGTTCGGATATATGCCTGATGTCGTCCAGAGCGAATCCTCTCTTCTCGGGATACGGCTGCTGCTCGGGCCCGTTCCCGCCGCGATACTCGCCCTGTCGCTGGTAACGCTCTATCTCTATCCGATCAACGAGAAGCGATACAACGAAATCCTCGCGGCGATCAGGAAGAGGGAATCCGGCGGCCACTGATCAGTGCCGGTCGCTGCCGTACTTCATGCGCTCGAGGCCCGCGAAGAGGCTGTAGGCGCATGGTACGACAAACAGGGTAAGCATCGTCGATACGACCATCCCGCCGAGGACCGCGATCGCCATCGGTATACGCGCCTCCGCGCCGGGTCCGAGAGCGAGGGCGGGCGGCACGGCCGCCGCGACAGTCGCGAGACTCGTCATCATAATCGGGCGCAGCCGTATCGGGCAGGCCTTCATGAGCGCATCCCGTACGCCGAGGCCCTCGTGGCGCAGCTGGTTTGTAAATTCCACGAGCAGGATCGAATTTTTCTTTACAAGGCCCATAAGAAGGATCAGCCCGATAAAGCTGTATATGTTAAGCGATTTTCCGGAAATCACCAGGGCAATAATCGCGCCTGAAAAACTGAAGGGCAGGGCGAGCAATATCGTCATGGGATGTATGTAGCTGTTGAACTGGCTTGCCAGAATCATATACGAAACGATGATGCCTATTACCAGGGCGAAGAGGAGACTGTCGAAGGATTCGCTCGAGGTTTTTGCCGTACCGGTGAGTTCCGCCGCATATCCTTCCGGCAATACCTTCTTCGCGATGGCGAGCGATTCGTTGATCGCCTCCTCCTGCGAGAAGCCCGGCGCCGGGCTCGCGTACACGGATATCGAACGTTCTCTGTTTATTCTGGTGATGGAAAGCAGCGAGGTGGTCGGGACGATCCGTACGACCTCCGACAGGCGCACAAGCTCACCGCGGTTGTTTCGAACGAAAACCTGACGAATGTCGTCGGCCATCCTCCTCTCCGATTCCTTGAGCCTTACCCTGATGTCGAAACGGTGACCGGCGTCGGTGAACTTTCCCATCTTTTTACCGCCAAAAAGCGCGCTCACGGCGTTTCCGATGGAGGTCATGCTCACCCCTCGGAGCTCGGCCGCGTTGCGGTCCGGAAGGATCTGTATCTCCGGTTGACCCGCGTCGTATCCGGTGTCCACGTCCACCATTTTCCCGCTCTTGACCATGAGCGAGGAAATCCTTTCCGTGTAGGCCCCCAGTTTATCCCAGTCCGTTCCCTTTACGGTAAATTCCACCGGATATCCCCGGGTGGCGGAAAAACCCCGCGTCGAAAGGTCCTGAATTGTCGCCTTCATGTCCTTCGATATCGAATTCAACTCTTTACGAACGATGCCCGCGAATTCCGCCTGAGTAAGGCGGCGCTTCATCCCGGCGTCAATCGGACGGTCTTTCGGCTCCTTCATCGTAATAAAGATCATGGCCGTGTTGACTTCCCCGCCGGTGAATCCTCCGACGGCCGAGAAGTAGCGAAGCACCTCACCCCTGGATGCGACATAGGACTCGGCCTTCTTCGTGAGTCCGTCGGTATATTCGAGCGACGATCCAACGCCGGTCTTTATGCGGACGATGAACATGCTCTGGTCCTGGGACGGGACAAACTCCTTTTTCATCGGGAATAAAAACAGCAGTGAAGCCGCGAAAAAGGCAACCGATCCTAAAATTACCTTCCACCTGTGATCGAGCACATAGTTTACTGCCCTGCCGTACGCCCCTGAAAGCGCCGAGAACGCCTCGTTGACTGACCGTCCGAAACGACCCATGCTGGAGCCGACCTCGAGAAACTGCGAACACCTCATCGGCGTGAGTGTGAGGGCCTCGAGCAGGGAGAGGGCGACCGCCACCGTAATGGTTATGCCGAACTCGAGGAAATACTTCCCGATAATGCCTTTCATGAAAGCGACGGGAAGAAAGATGGCTATAACCGCCAGGGTGGCCGCAACCGCCGCGAAGGTGATCTGGCGGGCACCCATTCCCGCGGCCTTTATTTTATCGTGTCCCATTTCCTGGTAGCGGGAGATGTTCTCCATCACCATGATGGCGTCGTCGACGACGATACCGATCGCCAGGGAAAGCGCGAGCAGCGTGAATGTATTGAGCGTGAATCCCCAGAAATAGAGGAATATGAAGCTTCCCATGATGGACGTCGGGATCGCCAGCAGGATATTGAATGTGGAACTGAACGATCCCAGGAAAACCAGACAGACCAGCCCGGTCAATATGGTTGAGAGAATGATGGTAAAAATGAGCTCGTCGGTCGAGTCCTTCACGAATTTGGTAAGATCATGCGAAACCGCGATACTGTACCCTTCGGGAAGCCTCGTTTGAAGATCGGTGGTAAGCCTGCGGACCTCTTCGGCCACGGCGATCGTATTTGATCCCCGCTGCTTCATGATACCAAGGCCCACGGTCTGAATTCCATTGAAGCGCGAGACCCTCCGTATATCGTCCAGGTCGTCTTTTATCCGGGCGACATCGCCGAGAAGGATTTTCCTGTAAACAGGGGCCCCTCCGCGCGAGGTAATCGGCAGTTTCTCCAGTTCCTTGACCGTGGAGGCCTCTCCCATGGAGCGTATGACAAACTCGCTGCTTGAGGTCTCGATACGCCCTCCCGGAATCTCCACATGTTCCCTGCCGATTGTGTTGAGCACATCGTCGATGGAAAGCTCGAGCGCACGCAGTTTTTTATTATCTATCCATATTCTGACCGCGCGGTCCACGTACCCGCCCATACGGACGTCGGCGACGCCGGGTAGGGTCTGATAACGGTCGCGTATGTGGTATCGTGCGTAGACCATGAGGTCTTTAAGTGGCCGGTCGGTGGTGACGGCCACCCACATTATTGGGAAGTCTGCAGGGTTGCGCTTTGAGATGATGGGCGGTTCTATCTCGTCCGGAAGCAGCCGCTGTGCCTGGGCGATCTTCGTCTGGACC
>JAGODA010000356.1 GCA_017998475.1 Spirochaetota bacterium
ACCACCGTCGCCGGCTTCGTCGTGTCCGGAAGCGACAGGTGCAGCCCGTCTTTCAGCAGAAAGATCGAGGTCACAAGAAAAAATATGATGAGCAGAAACGCCACGTCCGACATCGACGCGATCGTTATCTCCCCCGTCGGTTTCGCGCCGCGCTTAATCCGCACCATTCTCCCGCACCAGCTTCTCCACGATGTCCGAGGCAAGCCGCTCGATCTCCGCCACGAACGACTCCACCCGGTGCACGAAGTAGTTGTAGAACGCCAGAAGCGGTATCGCCACGATGAGCCCCGCCTCCGTGGTCACCAGCGCCTCGTAAATGCCTCCCGCCACCAGGCGCGCGCTCACCTGGTCCGCCGCCGCGATGCTCTGAAACGCCGAAATCATCCCCGACACCGTGCCCAGAAAGCCCAGAAGCGGCGCTATGTTCCCTATCGCCGAGAGGATGTTAAGCCCCTTCTCCAGCGCCGCCACCTCGATCGCGCCGCCCGCGCCGATCGCCTTCTCCACGTGGTCCAGGCCGAGCCCGCGAAGCTTCAGTCCCTTCCCCAGCACCCGCGCGATCACCAGGTTCCTCTCCCGGCACAGGCGCTCGACCTCCTCCACCGTCCCGCCGCCGATCATCGCGTCAAGCTCCTCGATGAACTCGCGCGGGTTCAGCTTCATCCTCCGGTAGTAGATGAACCGCTCGATCACGAAGCCCATCCCCACCGCCGCGAGTACGAGGATCGGCCACATGAACGGACCGCCGCGTTTAAACCAGTCGTACAGCGATATGCCCGGCGTGGCCGGGCCTTCCGGTGATCCATGAGAATCCTCGAAGGTGGAGCGAACCGCGTTTTCCGTGGGATCTTCTCCCGCGGCCGCCTGGAGCATGGGAATGCGCGCTGACATCATGAAGATGAAAAACACCAAAAGAAGAAAACAACGGACTACCTTGCCATTCATCATTGAAAAGTATCCTGTATTCCGGTTACATTGAAACCGCCGGGATATGCGTTCCCGCCCACATCCCTTTAGACCGGGGTGTCGGCTTTTTCAATGATTTTTTCCTATGCCGCCGGTACGAGCGGTATTCGAATATAGAATATCGTGCCCTCCCCCGGTTTGCTCCTGAAACTGAGGCTCCCGCCATGCCTGTTGACTATTATCGTGTGCGCAATAGGAAGGCCCTGCCCCGTTCCTTTGCCCGCCTCCTTTGTCGTAAAGAAGGGATCGAATATCTTGTCCCTGATTTCCGGCGGGATCCCGGAACCGGTATCCGCTATCGATATCTCCACCGACTCATCGGCACGCCTGGTGGTAACCGTAATGGTACCCCTGCTCCTCCCCTCATTTTTATTCCGTTCTTCGATTGCATGGGCTGCGTTGACGATTATGTTCAGCGTCGCCTGATTGAGCTCCCCCGTGTTGCACAGAACGGAGGGCAAATCAGGATCGAACTCGGTGATCAGATCGGCGGCGTATTTCCATTCGTTTCGCGAAATCGTTATTACGTTTTCAAGCATCCGGTTTATATCGGAGGCCACCTTTTCGGTCGATCCGGGATGCGAGAATTCCCTCATGGAGCGCACGATCCGTGTAACATGGGACGCGCCCTCCAGCGTGTCCGCTATGGCCCGCGGTACTTCGGTGATGTTGTAGAGTACGCGTTGATTATTTGCCGCTTCCAGGAGACGTTCCTTCAATTGAGGAGCGGCCTCCGCCGCTTCCGACAGAAGGCCCTGAAGTTCCGAAAAATACACTATGAAATCCTCGAATTCATCCTTTATATAATTGATGTTATCGTAGATGTACTGCATCGGCGTATTGATCTCGTGCGCCACTCCCGCCGCGAGCTGCCCGATGGACTCCAGCCGGCGCGCCTGGGCCAGTTCGCGCTCCATCATTCTCTTTTCCGTAATGTCGCGTCCCCAGAGAATGAAGCCGTACAGTGCGCCGTCATCGTCCTTCACGGGGCTCACCATCATCTCGAGAATCTTATCCTTGCCGTCACGGCCCGTTATACCGACCGTGTCGAGATGCACCGGCGCGTCGTTCGCAATCGAATCGGCGATGCCCTCGAATATAATATCCCACTCCCAGGCAACACCGGATTCATTCATTTTTTTCCCTATGACTTCCGAGTACCCGCATCCCAGGATTCTTTCCGCGGCCGGGTTCCAGTGAGTGATGGTGTCCTCCGTGGATACGCCTATAACGATGGAATGAACTGACGACAGAAGGTATCGTATATGATTGTGCGCCCGGCGCAGTTCCTCCTCGGCCTTTTTCTGGTCTGTAATATCGGTCATTACGCTCGTCAGACCGGTGATCACACCGTTCTCAAAATTGAGCCTCCCCGATGTCCTGACATACACGACCCTCCCGCCGGCCGCCACGATCCTGAACTCGCGCGATGTCGGCCGTCCCGCCATGGATTCCATGAAACTTTTCGTAATACGCGAAACGTCTTCCGGATGGATAAAACGAATAAATGACTGCCCCGTGACCTCGGCCGGCGGGTATCCGACCATCCGTTCCACCACCGGGCTTATATAGGAAATAACGCCCTTTGTGTCTATTGTGAAGATGACGTCGTTTATGTTCTCGACCAGTGCGCGAAACCGTTCTTCCGAGTCCTGAAGCCTGGCGGTCACGGCGTTGTTGTAGAGAGCCATCTCGATCGTGTTGTGGAGTTCGCGCTCCTGGAACGGTTTGACAAGATAGCCGTACGCGTGGGTGATCCGCGCTCTTTCCATGACCTTGCCGTCGGTGAGCGCGGTAACGTAAATGACCGGGGTGCGGAAGCGCTCGTGTATGATCTTACCGGTTTCCACTCCGTCCAGTCCGCCTTTCAGCATTATGTCCATCAGTACCAGGTCCGGTGTGGACGCGGCACAATACTCGATCGCCTCCTCGCCTGACGGGAAGGAGCCGGCCACCTCGTATCCCAGCCCGGTCAGGAGTTCCCGAAGATACATGGCCTCAAGGCTCGAGTCCTCGACTATCAATATGCGCGCACTCATTCGGTCCTCCCGGCGTAAACCCGCCTCTGTAATGCCGGCCTCCCGTCCCCGGCATGCGAATCCGGCCGCCATGGCGCATACATGAGGGAAGCCAACCGTGCTGTTGGATCCGTTCTGCGACAGGCGTATCAGTCATCACGGAGAGAGCGCATGCGGGCGAGACGATTTCAGCAGTGGAGGTCTTCCCCGGAGACTTTATAGTTTCCGGCCACAATCCAGGGAGATGGGATAGCAAGCGTTCGTTTCCCGGCCCGTGCATTCCCCGCGAGGACACCCGGTATCGCGACACGTATATTGTATAACGGGACGGGATAAAGAGTCAAATTAATTGACGGGATCGCCGTTTTTACCGTCAAAGGCCCGCCAGACACCCGCCAGAACGCTCGCTATGACCGAGTGGAAAAGGCTCGAGAGCGCCGGGGCGATCGCCACGAGAGGGCTGGCGAAATT
>JAGODA010000357.1 GCA_017998475.1 Spirochaetota bacterium
GGGGCATCGAGACATCGCACATGCGAACGCGGCCGAAATTATACCTGTTCCTCGTACTCCTCGTCATCGCCCGCGCGCCGGCGGCGGCCCACTCCGCGTTGGAGGCCCTGGTTCTCGGCGAGAGCGTACGGAGCCTTCCCATCGGCCGCTCCATCGAAGTCCTCGACGACCCCGCGGGGAACCTTGCCATTGAAGATGTCCTCTCCGGCGAGAAAGCGCGCGGCTTCGCGAGGCCGTCGGAAAAGACCCCCTACGCCTCGAACGACAGCGCGGCCTGCTGGGCGCGCTTCCGCCTGAGCAACCCGCTCGACCGCCCGCGCGAGCTCGTGCTCGAGATCGGCTTCGCGCCGCTCGAGCTCGTCGAGCTGTACGTCACCGGCCCGGACGGCGCGCGCTCCGTAATGCGCGCGGGATACGCGGTGCCGTTTTCCGATCGTCCCGTACGCCATCTCAAACCGGCGTTCCCGCTCACGCTGGCCCCCGGCGAGACCGCCGTCTTTTATCTCCGCATTCAGAGCCGCGTCTGGAAGATATTTCCCTGCGTGGTGCACTCCAAGGCCGATTTTCACGCCGAGAGCATGATTACCTTCGCCGCGCTCGGGCTCTTCTACGGGGGGCTCATCATCCTCTTTCTCAACGCGCTCGTCCTGGTCTACAAATTGCGGGAGGCCGCGACGCTCTACCTGAGCATGTTCGTGCTGTCCTTCCTGGTGTTTCTCCCCACGATAGACGGCAGCGCCGCCGTACTCTATCCCTTCGTTCCTCACACCCTGCTCCTCGGCGGGCACACCCCGGCGGTGCTGATAGAAAACGCGCTCTTCCTGCTCTTCACCCGCAGCTACCTCGACACCCCACGTAACCTTCCGCGCTTCGACCGCGCGCTTGTAATCGCCGCGGCGGCTTCCGCGCTCGTCCTGCCGCTGGCGCTCTTCGCGGACGTGTTCACGCTCACGCGCGTGCTCATGATATCCACCGCGCTTATCGGAATCTCGACCGGGATCGCGCTGTATCTTCGCGCGGCACGCCGCGCCCGCGATTTTCTGCTCGCGCTCCTTCCGGTGTGCGTTACCACGGTCCTTCTCATGCTCCGCGACCTCGCCGTGCTCGAGGACTCCGCGTTCATACGGGTAAGCCCCTACGTGGGTACGCTCTGCATGTCGTTCATCCTGAGCTCCTCGTTCGCCGACCGGTTGAGGAGCGTCACGCGCTCGTACCGGGAGGCCAGGGGCGACCTCACGCGGCTAACGGTCGTGTTGCACAACTCGCTCCTCAACAAGCTCGAGGCCGCCGGGAACTACCTGCGCGCGCAGATAGACTCGGGCGGCCTTTCGTCCGAAAAGCTCTCGTACGCGCAGAGGCTGCTCTCGCACTGCAGCAGCGAGGGGAGGAACATCCTGTTCACGCTGAAAAATTCGGGCTGCGCCGCCGAGCGCCTGGCGCAGGAGCTCCGCTTCCGCGGCGAGATGGCGCTCTATCTCCAGGAGGTTTCCTTCCGTCTGGTCACCGACCTCGAGTCACCGTACGGGCAACTGGATCCGGACAGCGTCTATTGCGTGATGGCCGTCTACAACGAGCTTCTTAACAACGTGCTGAAGCACTCCGGCGCGCGCGGTCGAGGCCGTGCTGGTGCATCGGGGCGGCCGGCTCACGCTGTCGGTGTGGGACGACGGAAAGGGGTTCGAGTACGATCCGGCCGCCCCGGGCCGCGGCTCGTACGGGTTCGGCCTCATCGGGGAGATCGCGCGGGCGTCGGGCGCCGTCTTCGACGTGTTCTCGTCGCCGGGAAAGGGCACGCTCGCCATGATCTCGCTCCGGCCGCGGCTCAGTCCCCGTCGATAAAGTCCATCAGGTCCGGAAGGTTCAGCTTCTCGTACGCGCGGGAGAGCTGTGTCGCGACCGTACCGCGGTGCACGCCCATGGCGGCCGCGATTTCGTCCACCGACATCCCCGAGCGCTTCATCTCGAGTATCCGCGCCTGCGCGGGAGAGAGCGTTTCGTAGCGCCTGCGCACCTCGCGAAGCTCGCGCATCAGCCCCACGCTCTTTTCGCTGAGGAGCGACGAATCGATCGAGAAGATGCTTTTGCGGTGGTCCGGCAGCGTGGAGAGTATGATCTTCTTCAGCAGCGCCTCGGACCGCGAGTTCTTCTCGATGTAATCGGCCCCGATGCCCCGGGCCTCGTTGAAGCTCTCGATCTCAGGGTAAGCGGTCATGATGATGATGCGCGCCTCGGGGCGCTTTTTGCGCAGGCGCTTCGCGCACTCCACTCCCGACATGTCCTTCAGCACCACGTCGATGAGGCACACGTCCGGCCTGAAGGGCGAACCGATGTCGCGGATGAAATCGCGCCCGCAGTCGTACTCGCGGTAGAGCACTATATCGCCTTGCCCGCCGAGGAGCTCGCGCAGCGACGCGCGGTAGCCGGCGTCGTCGTCGACGATGGCGAGCTTGACCGGGGGATGGGGCGTGGTGGTCACTCAATACACCTCGAAAGCATGATCAGTGGCATCCCGGCGCGATTTTGTCGATACAAATATCACGGGCCCTCATTCATCGGCATCGTTTCCTGCGCCGCGGGACCGGTCTCCTCCGGCGGTGTCATCCTTAACTTTCTTCAAGTCCTTCGCCAGCTCGAGCGCGATCTTCTCCGCCGCGAAGGGCATTTCCGCTATCAACAGCTTCGCCTGATCGGCCGAATACTCCTGGAGCGATTTCTTTACCCCGAAATCCCGCGACCTGTACCAGAAATCCCGGCTCCAGATCTTTTTCCCCGTCCGATCATACAGTGTGGCCCTGGTCGTGATGGTCAATCCTCCGTACAGGGTTACCCAGAACTGCGACACCTCGACGACAAGCACCGATTCGTCTTTGTTCTCGTATTTCTTCCCGACGGGCTTCTGTTCGAGCACGGTCGGCGGCCATGCCGGCATCTGTGCCGCGGCCGCCTCGACCAGTTTTTTAAGAACGAGCTCGCCGAGGTCGGGGACGATCCGTTCGTCCTTTATCCTGCCAGTCGATGCTCTTTCTATCGCGTACCCGGCCGGCACCGTCAGCACACCACCCAGCCCGACCAGGCTCGCGCCAATAACACTTCCGATCGTTTTAAATTCTATATCCGCGGTTTTTTTCCAGACTCCGTGCACCCTTTCCACATTCCGGTAATCGGTTTTACGAAGCGTTACGTTACCGCCGCATGAAAGCACGAGCAGACATACGAGCACCGATACCCCTGTAATTCGATATGTTTTCACCGCGCGACCTCCAAGCACTGAATGGTAGTATCCACGAGCCCCGGTAATTGGTTTTCGGCGATCGACGCAGGTACCGGTATTTGCGGCTCGATAAGCGGGAGGGTCGCATACGGCGGGGATTTTGTCTGTCAAACAGTTTGACGGGGGGAGGGAATTTCTTCGTTCGGTTTCCGCCTCATCCGAAACGACTCGGATTCCCCCGGTC
>JAGODA010000358.1 GCA_017998475.1 Spirochaetota bacterium
AACCGTTACGGCCCCGAACACATGGAGTTCATGGTGCCCGAGCCCCTTGCCTATCTCGAGCGCATTCGTAATGTCGGGTCGCTTTTTCTCGGTACTCATGCCCCGGTGGCCGTGGGCGATTATTATACCGGAACCAACCACATATTGCCCACGGGAGGGGCCGCGCGCTTTTCCTCCGGCGTTTCAGTGGAGACCTTCCTGCGGCGCACCACCTATCAGCATCTCACTCCAGAAGCGCTGAGAGGTGCGCTCGAGCCGGTTATGACCATGTCCAGGGTGGAAGGCTTCGAGGACAAACACGGAGGTTCGGTGCAGATTCGTTTCAGGAAACAGGCGCCGTAGTTCGGTATGCCGCGGCGCTTACATTTTTAATTTGTGCGCATACAAGTATGTATGATAGGATCGGCCCGCGTCCGGCCTGGCCGGGGAATGGGCCGGCGACACTCTGTCGACAGGTATCGTCATGCCAGTATACTTCGAACTTCCGTCTTATCGGCCCCCCGATTTCTCGGCGGGGCGTTTCTCCGATTGCCCCGTAGCGCGTACCGTACCGTCCGAAGCCGATGGAACGGTGCCGGACGGATACCACGCGACCAGCATCTATCCCGAGTACATTCAAACGGAGAAGGGTGTCTGGAAGCTGATCGCGTCATCCCGCATGGATTGCGCCGTTGTATTCAGCGGCGGCGAGATGGAGGTCAGGGAATTCAGGCGCGTCAAAAAGGGCGAGGCGGTACTGGTGGGCCGGAGCGAAGACGGTGAAGAAGGGATTTTCGTTCACACGACGGGCTTTGCCGGGAACGAGCGGCGCGGGGAGAAGTTCTCGTTCCACACGCGCCGGACGAGGGAAACGCCGTTCTCGCGCGATTACGACAGCATGTACGAGCTTCTGAGACACGAGAAAACAAGGGGGAAAATCGTGTGGGTCCTGGGGCCCGCCCTTACCTTTGATTACGACTCGCGTTCGGCGATGGCGGGCCTCATCCAATCCGGATATGCCCACACCGTGCTGGCGGGGAACGCACTGGCGACGCACGATATCGAAGCGGCCCTTTACGGCACAGGGCTCGGACAGGATATCTATACGAAGGAATACCGCCGCCTGGGGCATTATCATCACCTCGACGCCATCAACACGGTCAGAAAACACGGTTCGATGAAGCGCCTGCTGGACCTTGGACTGATAAAAGACGGAATCGTGCACGCCTGCCTGAGCAGGGATATCCCTCTGGTGCTCGCAGGGTCGATCAGGGACGACGGTCCGCTTCCCGGAGTGATCGCCGACGCGTACCGGGCGCAGGACGCGATGCGCGAGGCGGTTCGGGACGCCACGACCGTGATCGCCCTTTCGACCCAGTTGCACGCAATCGCGACGGGTAACATGCTCCCCTCCTACCAGGTGTTCGGCGACATCGTAAGACCGGTGTATTTTTATATCGTCGACATCTCGGAATTCGCTCTGGACAAGCTGGCGAATCGAGGGAGCCTCGAGGTGCGCGGTATCGTGACCAACGTACAGGACTTTCTGATAAACCTGAAGCGCGCTCTTGTCTGAGCGCCCGGAAAATGAAATGATAAATTCGCTCAGCAAAAACCGGCGGATGAAGGCAAACGTGATCATGGCGCTGTGCGCCTGCGCGTGTGCATGCGCGTCCCAACCGAAAACCGCCGGTATGCCCGGTACGGAGCAGCTTCGCGCCGAGAACAGCCTGATTAAAAAAAGGCTTATCCTGGCCGAGCGCGAGAATGCCGTCCTCAAGGATGAGAACCTCCAGTGTAAGAACGACAACAGGCAGCTCTCAGCAAGGATCGAGAAGCTCGGCGCGGACATCGCGGCCCTGGACGAACGCTATAAAAAGGACATCGCCCTCAGGGACAGCCAGAACCAGGCCCTTCAGCAGAAGAATGCGGTGCTGGCGAAGGAAAGCTCCGAGAAAATCCGGGAGCTATCCGAACTGAACAGAGCAACGGAATCGAGACTCGGCGGAGAGATCTCGCGGCTTAACGACGAGCTGCGCACACTTCAGGAATCGTATACCAGGGAACGGGAGGCGGTTCGCAACGAGAACGCCCAGCGTGAGCTCGCGCTTTCGCGGGAGATCGAGTCTCTTAAAAGGCTCGCCGCGGGCAGAGAGGCCGAAGCGGCGTCACTCAGAACGGCGCTTTCCGCGATCGAACAGCGCTGCGAAGAGATTACGAAAGCGGCCGAAAACAGGGAGCGCGAGCTTAAGGAGCGGGAAGGGGAGCTGCAGAAGCTACGGGAACGGATCGACGCGCTCCTTAAAGAGTCCGCGGGCAAACCTTCTGGGAAATAGCGGCATTATGATGGTTACCAGGGGTATCCTGTTCGTTTATATGGTCGCGGCGGTACTGCATATTTCCGGGGGAGCGGGTCTGGCGGCCGATTTGAGCCTTCTTCTTACTCATAATCTCGAGGGCCGGTTCAGCCTCGAGGAGAAGGGCCAGGATGAAAACGATCCGCTTCTGGTGCTCGCCCAGAACATCCTGGCCGAGCGCAGGTCCGGGAAGGCGGACCTCTTTCTTGACCTTGGAAACGCCTTCTATCCCGGGGCCCTGTCCAAATACAGCTTCGGTTCGGCCGTGATGGATTATTTGAATTATTTCGGATGCGACGCCACCCTGGTGTCCTCGCGCGACCTCCGCATCGGCATCGACAACCTTGAGTTTCTCCAGAAGGGCAGAACAACGAGACTGCTTTCAACCGGTATAGCGCGCAGGGGCAACCGGCTCTTCACGCCGTACTTTATTCATTCCAAGGGAAACACGCCCGTGGCGGTCGTCGGTATCCCCTCGAGAAAGATCCGCTTCGATATCGCGGAACAGAATCTCTACGATGTCGGCTTGCTGAAAGATGCATCGGAGCTTGGAAAGATTCATTCCGAACTGGAGCGGACGGGAGTGCGCCACGTCATTGCGCTCAGCGGGCTCGCCATCAGGGACACAATGGCGCTTATGGCGGAGCACCCGTGGATCTCGATCGCCGTCTGCGGGGGCGATTATACCGGCGAGCTCTTCACCGGCAGAGCGGGAAGGGTGGACCTTGCGGACGGCCGCTCGATCGTCATTCTGAGCGAAAAGAGCGGCTATTACCGACTCGATCTTTCGATTGAGGCCGGGATCTCCGTACGCGCGCTTTCCAGGAGGATTCCGTCGCCTGTAAAGACCGACACTCCGTCGTATCGCGACTTCGCGAACCGGTTGACGCTCTGGAAGCGAAAGTTCAGGGACGAGGAAGACCGGGTGATCGCCGATATCGGTCCGGCGTCGATCCCGGCGGGCGATCGCCGATTTCTGTGCCTGGCCAGGGAGCGCTTCAACGCGGAGATCGGTCTGGTTGAGCAGGGGTCCATCGCGCGTGTAGCGATCCGGAACGGAGTCCGGACCTCCGATATTCTGAACATGGTTAACCAGGATTTTTACC
>JAGODA010000031.1 GCA_017998475.1 Spirochaetota bacterium
GGGATTCGGACTGAACCTGGTGGACCTGTTGACGAAACAGATACGGGGCACGCTGGAAAAGAGCGTGAACGAAGGAACGCGGTTCAGGATAGTCTTCAAACTGTAATCGACGGTTTTTCGGGAGGAGAACCTGGAAGGAAAGCGGAAAACCATCCTGCTGGTCGAGGATGAACCGATCATCGCGGCATCGGAAGCCAGGATGCTGCGTCACCACGGTTATCGCGTGCTGACCGCCGAAAGCGGCGGAGCCGCCGTGGACATGGCCCTGGGCGGGGAAACGCCGGACCTTGTGCTTATGGACATCGACCTTGGGCGCGGAATGAGCGGCCCCGAGGCGGCCCGACTCATACTGGCGAAAAGGAATGTCCCTATCGTCTTTCTCACCTCGCATTCCGAGAAGAAAATGGTGGAGAAGGTCAAGAGCATCACCCGTTACGGCTACGTAATCAAGAACTCCGGCGACTTCGTTCTGCTCTCTTCAATAAATATGGCGTTCGAGCTTTTCGACGCGCATCTGAGGACGACCCAAAGCGAGCGCGGATACCGCCTCCTCGCCGAGAACTCGAACGATTTCATCTGGACCATGGACCTCGAGGGCCGCTTCACCTACGCGAGCCCGGCCGCGCTGGCCATAACCGGCTACACGCCGGAAGAAATGCTCGACCTCTCCATACGGAGCCTCCTGACGAAGCGGTACGCCGACCGCGCTCTTTTTGAAATCGCGGAAGAACTGGCCAAACCTCCGGAAGAGCGTGCGCGATCCAGGACGATCGAGGTGCAATGCCGCAAGAAGGACGGGACGGTAGCGGACATCGAATCGATCGTCGGGTGGCTTTTCGACGAGAGGGGAGAGCCCGCGGGGCTTCAGGGCAGCTCGCGCGACATCACCGAACGCAAGCGCGAGAGAGAGTCGCTGCTGAAAACCCAGTTCGCCATGGACAGGGCCCCCGACAGCATTCTGTGGGTTGACGACGACGGCTCGATCGTCTACGCAAACGATTCGGCCTGCTCGTCGATGGGATTTTCCCGCGAGGAGTTGCTCTCCATGAAGGTCTTCGATATCGATCCGGACTTCCCCGAGGACCGATGGGAGCAGCATAAAATGGAGATGCGGTACCGCGAGGCCATGACCTTCGAGTCGCGCCACCGTACGAAGGACGGGCGGTTTTTCCCGGTTGAGGTGAGCACAAATTTTTTCAAGTATGACGACCGGTTCCTCGCCTGCGCCTTCGACCGCGACATCTCGGAGCGCAAAAAGGTTGAAGAGGCCCTTCGCGAGGCCGAGCAACGATACAGGATACTCGTGGACAACAGCCAGAGCATCATCTATACCATAACCCCGGAAGGCCTAATGACCTTCGTCTCTCCGGCGTGGAAGCTTCAGCTGGGCCACGAGCCATCGGAGATAATAGGACGCGACTTCCGCCCGCTGGTGCACCATGAGGACGTACCCGTATGCGAGGACCTGCTCAGAAGGACGGCGGAAACCCGAACGATCCAGCCCGGAATAGAGTACCGTGTTTTCCACAGGGACGGCACGCTCCGCTGGCACCGCTCGGTCATCACCCCTGTCTTCGACGATCACCACTCCCCCACTCTCTTCGTCGGAAACGCCGTGGACATCACCCCCCACAGGATCGCCGAGGAGCGAATACGCAGGCTCCTCGACGAAAAAGAACTCCTGCTGCGGGAAGTGCATCACCGCATCAAGAACCACATGAACACCATGACGAGCCTTCTCTCCCTGCAGTCGCGCACTCTCGAAAGCACCGAGGCGGTCGCCGCCATGGAGGAGGCCTCCCGACGCATGCAGAGCATGAGCGTGCTCTACGAGAGGCTCTACCGGTCCGAGGACCTCACGGAAATGTCCATAGCGGCCTACCTCTCCCCGTTGATCGACGAGATCGTCGGCCTTTTTCCGATAGAGGCGCGGATATTCGTCGACAAGCGGATTGACGATTTCAGCCTGAGCATAGCCTATCTTTCGCCGCTCGGGATGATCGTCAACGAGATCATTTCCAACTCGATGAAATACGCCTTCAACGGGAGATGCGAGGGGACCGTGCGCGTATGCGCTTCCAGGGAAGGAAGCGGCGTGAGGGTGGTCGTGGAGGATGACGGGCCGGGCATTCCGGAGGCAATCGATGTCGATACCTCGCCCGGCTTCGGTTTGCGGCTTGTGGGCATGCTCCTCAGGCAGATCGGAGCGAAAATGGACGTCGAAATAATGGGCGGTACACGCTTCATGCTGAGCTTCGATATACGGGATTACGGGGCGAGCGGTTCCCGCTGAGAGGATCGGGTCGCGCGTGCATCGCGCACATCGCTCCACCGTAATCCACCGGCTGCCGATAAATGAATGGAAGGATCGCACACGGTAAAAAAATAAAGGAACCGTTCGGTTCCTTTATCCGGTGCGATGTGGTCAGGGGCGGAATCGAACCGTCGACACGAGGATTTTCAGTCCTCTGCTCTACCGACTGAGCTACCTGACCACTTTAAAGCGAGTACCCTTATAAAATTCATGTTCGAAAAGTCAATAATTAATTACGCGCTCGCGGCAATTATTTCGGTGACCGCGGTGGACACCGCGGTCACCGCAGGGTGGGAGTACTACTACCGCAAGGGGACATTACAGTTCGAGGGCGGCCGATACCAGAGCGCGATGGAAAACCTGGACCGGGCCCTGGATATCAATCCGTCGCTGTACGACGCGTCGAATAAGATCGCCCTCATCCTCATCGTGTGGAACAAAAAGCGGCAGGCGCTCGATTATCTGGACCGCTCGCTCGCGATCAAACCCGACCAGACCGATATTCACGTGATGGCCGGCGGGATCCGCGATTTCTTCGGCTACCACGAGCGGGCCTTCGAGCATTACTCGAACGCGGTCCGCATCGACTCCTCGAACGTCAAGGCTCACTTCAGGCTGGTCCGTTATTACGTCGAGCGAAAGGACACGGCGAACGCCGACCGGCACTTCGCCGCGGCCTACGCCATCGGCAGGGAGGACGGAGAGCGCCTCCTCGTCGAGGCGATCGAGGAGGAGCGCAAGAACAACACCGCGGGGGCCGTTGCGCTGTATAAAAGGGCGATAGAGAAAAACCCGGCGTTTCTGGAGGCCTATTTTCATCTAGCGGAACTGCACCGGCGCGTCGGCCGCCCCGACGAGGCAATATCGGTGCTCGAGGAGATCAAGAAGATCCGGCCGGACAGCGAGAAGGCCCACGTCTACCTGGGACATCTCTATTACGCCAGACGGCACGGGTCCCGGCGCAAATACATTCTCACGCAGGCCGTGCGGAATTTCGAGCGCGCCCTCCAGATCAACCCTTCGAATACCGACACCCTCCTCGGCCTTTCCGAGGTGTATCGCCACATGGGCGACCGCGACAGGGCCGACGAATTGCGCGAAAGGGCGCTGTCGCTGGAGAACGAACGGAATCGGGAAGCGCGGGAAAGACCTTGACAAAACCGGCTCCCCGACCCCTTACGTAAAATAATCGTCTGACAATCCGCCGGCAGGGAGCACCGCCAATGAAACTCCGAGACGCGCTCATATTCAGGCTCCTGGCCGGTATCGCGGCGGGTATCGCGATCGGTATCGCCGCGTCGCACTTCGAAATGACGGCCCTTCTCCGCGCGATCAAGACCGCGGAAGAGCTCTTCGGCGAGTTTTTAAAATTCCTCATCCCGCTCATCATCCTGGGATTCGTGACGCCGGGTATCATCGATATCGGCGACAGGGCCGGCCGCATGCTGCTCGTCACCGTGTCGTTCGCGCTCGGCTCGACCCTCGCCGGCGGGTTTGCCGCGTACGCCGCGGGAAGCGCGCTAACGGACTTCATCACCGGCGGAACACTCACCGCGGCCGACGGCGCTCTCATCAAGCCCGCCTTCACGATCGCCATATCACCGCCCCTGCCCGTTTTTACGGCGCTGGTGCTCTCCTTCCTGCTGGGACTTTTCTGCGCCGGGAAAAAAGAAACGGTATTCGCGCGGCTGTTCATGGAGCTCAAGGGTATAATGGATGCGGTCATCCGCCGTATCATCATCCCGGCGCTGCCGTTCTATATCGGGTCGCTCTTCGTATCGTTGAGCGCTTCGGGGAAGATCGTCCCCATCCTCTCATCGTTCGGAAGACTCTACCTTGTCATCATCGCGCTTCAGTTCGCCTTTGTCGCGCTGGAATACGCGGCCGCCGGAATCGTTACCGGGCGCGGCGCCCTGCCGTTTCTCAGGAACATGCTGCCGGCGTGGCTTACCGCATTCGGCACGCAATCATCCGCCGCGACCCTGCCCGTTACGATCCAGTGCGTGAGGGAAAACGGTGTCGAAGAGGATGTTGTGGATTTCGTCATACCGCTCTGCGCGACCATTCACCTGCTCGGGGACATGATAATGATCACGATGGCGTCTATCGCTCTCTGTTCGATGCAGGGCGGCGTACCGCAGCCCGCGGTATTCATCCCCTTCATCTTCCTGCTCTCGGTGACGATGATCGCCGCCCCGGGGATCCCGGGCGGCGGAGCGATGACGGCGCTCGGTCTTCTCGGCGAGATGCTCGCGTTCAATGCCTTCCAGAAGGGCCTCATGCTCTCGCTTCACATGGCGCAGGACTCATTCGGTACGGCCACAAACGTGACGACCGACGGCGCCATCGTGATGCTGGTGGAGCACCTGAGCGGGAAGAAGAAATAGCGTCGCCCGCGGCTATTTGAGGAGCTTCGCCCGGCGTTTCTTCTCGGGATACACGGGCTCCCCCTCGTCGACCAGCCTGAGGTCGTTCGCCACCACCGGCTTCGCCGATGCCACGAGCGTGTCGACCTCGTTCACGGCGAAGACGAGCTTGCGCCTGGCCGCGATTTTACTTGCGGAAAACGACTTCTCGTAACGGTACATAACGAGCAGATCGCCGGGGGAAACGCCGTCGAAGCTTCCCAGGTTGACCACGATCGCGTCGTCCCCCGCGGAAAGCACACGGCCGCGGTACGGTACGGCGGAATATATGCGGCGCGCGGCGCGAAGCGCGAGCCGGGAAAGGTTGTCCTTGCCCGATTCGGTCAGATCGAATTCGTCGATGACCACTCCCTTCGAGAGATCCATCACCCTGAAATTCGCGGACAGGTAGCCGTTCGCATCGCGATACGATCCGTACACGACGATCCGCGCGCGGTCGGGGTCATCATCCCTGAACACTCCGGCCAGTTTCTCGAGGTTGTCCCCGAGAAAGGCCTCGCCGTCCTTCATTCCCCGGACCATCTCCATTCGTTTCCCCGGTCCCACCGCGTCCTGGCGGCCGAACTGCCCCAGGGTGAAGCTGAGATACTGCGCCAGCACCGCTCCCGCGTCGTGGTAGGTGGCGATCCCCGCGGCGGGCCACAGGTTGAGCACCACCAGGCCCGGAACGTCGCGCGGCGGCGGCTCCTCGTAGAAACCGGCCCTGAAGTACAGACGGTCGCGCCTCTTTATGACCGCGGTGGCGAGCTGGTCCTGGAGCCGTTCGTCCGGGTACATGCGCAGGAGCGCTTTCTGCTCGTCGAGGAAGAACTCGTAGTAATCGAGCGTTGAGTAGTAATCGCGCAGGGTCTCGCGCGCCTCCCGGTGCATCGGGTTGAGATAGAGCGCTCGCCGCAGGTGGAGCATGACCTCGTCGGCCAGGTTGTCCTTCGCCTTTCTCCGCGCGCGCGCGTAGTGTTCGTTCGCGTATCCCACGCGCAGGGGGTTCCCGATCTTGATGTCGCCGAGCGCGAGCACATCCTCTATCTTCGACTGGACCACGTCGTCGGATGGCGCGTATGTAAGCGCCTTCGCGTATTCGTCTATGGCCTTCTGCGTATCGCCGGAGCGTTCGTAGGCCAGCCCCATATGGTAGAGCGTTACGGAATTGCGCGAGAACGCGGCGAGCGATTTCCGGAAATACTCCAGCGCGTCGCCGCCCCGGTCGAGGGCGAGGGACACGTAGCCCATGGCGCGGTTGGCCTGGTAATTTTCGGGCTGGATGGCCAGCGCGCGTCCGAACTCCTCGCGCGCCTCGTCCAGGTAATCCGCGTCGTCCGTTCGGAGGTAATTGCGGTAATGGATCTCTCCCGCCTTCACGTACGCGTCAGGGAGCTCGCGGTCGGACTCCATGGCCTTCTCAACGTACACGCGCGCCTCGGACGGCCGGCCGTCGTCCGTCTTGATGTCGGCCATGAGAAGGAGGGACTGGTAATGGTACGGGTTGACGCGCAGAATGCCCTCCAGTTTGCGCAGGGCCCATATCCGTTTGTTCATTAAATAATAGATTGAGGCCATCCCGAAACGCGCCTCCAGGTTCTCCTCCGAGACGCGCGCCACGCCGTCGAAAAGCTTAAGGGCCTCCTCGTAGCGGCCAAGCCCCATGAGGGCGAATCCCATACCGGTCATCGCGTCGTGGTTGTCTTTGTCCACCTTCAGCACATCGGCGAAAAGCTTGAGGGATTCCTCGTAGGCCTCGGTCCCCAGATATGCCTTCCCGAGTCCCGTCATGGCCTCGCGATAGCGCGGGTTCTGCTTGAGCGCGTTCTTGAAACTGAGAATGGCGCGGAAACGATCGCCCTTTTCCAGGTATTCCCAGCCGGTCTTGTTGTAGTAGATGGCGTTCTTTTCGGCCGCCCCCGCCGGCGCCATTCCGTGGGAGGCGAGCGCCAGCGCGAGCGTCGCGCAGGCCAGTACGCTCATGGATGGAGTGTTTCGTCGGTCGCTCATTTAAAGAACCTTTTTATCTATGAGGGATTGGCTCATTGGGGGGCATTTTTTCTTTCCCGTCAACAAAATTACCTGCCGAACGTTATTTTCAATTGACCTCGGCCCCCCTTCGCGTAGAGTACGAATGCCGGGCGGCGCGCCGCGACCGCACGATTTTTCAGGACCGACTGACAGAGTATGAAACGAACGACACTTCGCATCGCACTTATAATCGCGCTCGTCGCGAGCGCGCTGGGATTCATCGCGCTCAACTCCGCGCCCTCCATGATGCAGGGAGAGGACTTCATCGTCCGCGAGGGCGAATCCGTCCGCGGCGTGGCCCGCAGACTCAAGGCCCTTAACCTCATCACGAGCGAAAACTTTTTCCATTATTCGGGACGCCTTGCGGGCAAAATCGCCGGAAGCGGCATCCGGAAAGGAAAATACCGTATCGCCCCCGGCTCCTCCTCCCTGCGCATACTCTACGCCCTGATGCGGGGAGATGTGGTGACGGCGCGCGTAACGGTCCCCGAGGGCTTCAATCTTTACCAGATCGCCGCCCGCCTCGAGGCGAGCGGCGTGACCGGAGAGGGGGAGTTCCTGTACTACGCGTTCAACCCGTCCCACGCGCGCGCCCTGGGGGTCGACGCTCCCTCCGTCGAGGGCTACCTGTTTCCCGACACCTACATCATGCCCGAGGCATCCGACGCCCGCGACGTAATCGCGCTCATGTATCGCCGGACAAAAACCGTTCTCGCCCGACTCGATTCCGCCCTCCTTCGCGAGAGCGGGCTTTCGGCGCACGCGCTCCTCACCCTGGCCTCGCTGATCGAAAAGGAGACCGCCGTGGGCTCCGAGCGCGCGAGGGTGGCCTCGGTCTTCCGCAACCGGCTTAATAAGAACATGAAGCTCGACTGCGATCCCACCGTGCGTTACGCGACACGGAAATTCACGGGCAGGATCGGTTACCGCGACCTGGCGTACGACTCGCCTTTCAACACCTATCTGTACAGGGGCCTGCCCCCCACCCCCATCTGCTCACCCGGTCTGGCTTCGATCGAAGCCGCGCTCTCTCCGGAGACCACGGACTATCTCTATTTCGTCTCCCGCAACGACGGCTCCCATTATTTCTCGAAAACATTGAAGGAGCACAACAGGGCGGTACAGTATTATCAAAAGGGTATCGGCGGGGGATTCAGGGATGACCAGAGGCGTTAGGCCGGCGATAGCGGCGCCGGCGGGCACACTCGAAAAGCTGGAGGCCGCCGTGCGCTTCGGCGCCGACGAGGTGTATTTTGGAGGGAAGACGCACAACCTGCGCGGCCAGTCCGGAAACCTCTCGCTGGATGAGATCGAAAGGGCGTGCGCCTTCTGCCGAGAAAGCGGGGTAAAGACGACCTTCCTCCTCAACTCCTTTCTTCACGAGCGGGACATCGACGACGCGCGCGCATGCATCGACGAGGTGCGTTCCTTCCCGTTCGACGCGTACATGGTGTCCGACCCCGGCATGCTCATGCTGCTGCGCGAGTCCGGCGTGGAAACGCCGGTGCACCTCTCCACTCAGATGTCCATCCTGAACCACCTCGCCGTTCGCTTCTGGGAGCGGCAGGGCGTCTCACGGATCGTCCTGGCGCGCGAGGCGACGCTCGACGAGATCCGTTCAATACGCGGGCACACGGACGTGGAGCTCGAGGTATTCGTCCACGGCGCGCTGTGCGTTTCGTACTCGGGCAGGTGTCTGCTCAGCCGGTTTCTCTCTGGACGCGACGCCAATACCGGCGCATGCTCGCATCCATGCCGCTGGCGCTACGCCCTGGTGGAGGAGAAGCGCCCGGGGCATCATCTGGAAATCATCGAGCACGCGCGCGGCACCGAGATACTCTCGTCGAAGGACCTGTGCCTGATCGAACGCCTTCCTGAATACATCGAGGCGGGAGTCGACGCCTTCAAGATAGAGGGACGCATGAAGTCGCTCTACTACGCCGCGAACGTCACCCGCGTCTACCGGCGCGCGCTCGAAGTTGCCGCCGGCGGGGGAGATTACGACGCGCACCTTCCGCGCTGGAAGGAAGAGCTCGATCTGGTGAGCCACCGGCCGTACACGGCCGACCTGTGGAACGAGTTCGAGGGTATGGGCTTCGCCGGCGTGCCTTACATCCGCTCGGCGATGTTCCTGGGCTACTCGCTGGGACACGGCGCCGGCAAGACCGAGGTCCGCGTAAAGACCCACAATCCCATCCGCGCGGGCGATACGATAGAAGCGATCTATCCGGCACGCGGAGACGACCCCGGTGGCGCGTTTTTCAGGGTGCTCGAAATCAACGATGACGAAAAAAGTGTTGCTATGGCACAACCGGGAAAGGTATACCTATTAAAATTGGATAAAGCGGTCCGGCCCGACGCGGTGTTCAGAAAAAGGACCACGGACGACAAGGAGCGAGAGGAATGCTGACGAATCCCCCCGGAATCGAGGATATATTTCCGGACAGAATAGACGCGTGGAACCGCGTGACCGGCGCGGCGCGCGAGGTCTTCCGCCTCAACAACTACAGGGAGATCATCATCCCCGTCATGGAGTACACCGAGGTGTTCGCGCGCGGTCTGGGCGACGAAACGGACATCGTCTCGAAGGAGATGTTCACCTTCGAGGACCGGGGCGGCCGGAGCCTGACCCTGCGGCCCGAGGGCACCGCGTCGGTGGTGCGCGCCTATGTATCCAACGGCGAGTACAACCGTCTTTCGAGCGCGAAATTCTACTACTGCGGGCCGATGTTCCGCGCGGAGCGGCCGCAGAAGGGGCGCCTCAGGCAGTTCAACCAGTTCGGCGCGGAGTTCTTCGGGAGCGCTGACCCCTATTACGACTACGAAATCATCGCGATGATGCACGCCATTTCCCGCCGGGTGGGGATCGGCGATTTCACGCTGCTCGTCAACTCGATCGGCTGCCCCGCCCCGGACTGCAGGGGCGGGTACATCGAACGGCTCAAATCCTACTTCGCGGACCATCGTGACGGGCTGTGCGAGGACTGCGGGCGGCGTCTCGATAAGAACCCGCTGCGTATACTGGACTGCAAACAGGATGGCTGCGCCGCGCTTAAAAAGGGATCGCCGTCAATCGCCGACCACCTCTGCGGCGCCTGCCGCGAGCACCACGCCGGTGTAAAGAAACACCTCGACGCGGCGTCGATACACTACACGGAAGACCCATACCTGGTGCGCGGGCTCGACTACTATACCAGAACCACGTTCGAATTCGTCACCGACAGGCTCGGAGGGCAGAACGCCTTCGCCGCGGGCGGACGCTACGACTCGCTGGTGGAGACGTTCGGGGGAAAACCCACCCCGGCGGTGGGATTTGCGGCCGGCATCGAGCGGATGCTGCTGCTCGCCGGTAACGCGGACGCCCGCGCGGCGGGACTCGATGTTTACCTGGTCCATTCGGGCGGTGAGGCGCTTCACCAGGCCCTTGCGCTCGCGCGCGCGCTGAGAGGGGCGGGAATCTCGGCGGACCTCGATCCGCAGGGAAAGAGCTTCAAGAACCAGTTCAAGAAGGCCGGCCGCGAATCGGCGCGCTTTACCGTCATCATAGGCGAAGACGAGGCCGCCGAGCGCGCCTGCACCGTTAAGGACATGGCGACGGGCGAGCAGAAAAAAATCCCCGCGGAGCTGTGCGCGGCGACGATACTCGAATCACTTCCGGAGTACGGCAGAGGCCATGGAAGCAATTGACCGGTTTACCTTTCTCGATGATTCGAGCCTGCGCGAGCCATATATACTGGAAGTGCTCAACGAGATCTACGCACTCCAGGGACAGTCGCTTCCCGCTGGCATAAAACCCCTGGCGACACTCGAATCGCTGAAAAAGTCCCGTAACGTCAAGATCCCGCTCTCGCCGAAAAGGGACAAGACCGTGGAGTACCTTGTCGAGTACCTTACCTCCCGCTTCCCCGAACACGTACAGCAGCTCATAACCTTCGATTTTCATGTGGACGAATCCACCAAGAAGCTATCGGTGGTCGAGAGCGTCGAGCTGGGCGTGATGCTCAACGCGCGCGACTACGAGCGCCTGTGCTCCATACGCGACGACCGATCGCTTGAAAACCTTCTGACTCTTCTCCAGAAATACAGGTTCTTCAACCTGTCCAAGCTCGTTAAAGTCGCGAAGAGCAAGAAAGACCTGTCGCGGGTGATCGAGAAGGAGGAGGGAAAGCAGTATTTCATCTTTAAAAGCTCGAGCCTGGACCGCAACAAGACCGAAATCGAGGAGGATTACTGTTTCCACGCCAAAAATTATCCTGCCGCGCGCGACTCGATCAACCTTAACCGTCTCAAGGAGATTACCGGCCGGTATAACGAGCTGGTAATGCGGAGGCTCAAGCGTTTCGGCATTCTCAACGACTACGTGAGCGATTACCGCGATCCCAAGCTCGATTACATCTTCAACATCCTCATCGGCGACATCGCCTCTTCGCTCGCCGATAACGACCGGGTCGACGCGAAGAACATCCATTCCCTGCGCGGCTGCGTTATGAACGCCGAAAAGAATCTGGATCCCTCGAAAACGCTTGGGAGGGACATCGCCCGTTTCATCGGCGAACAGCGCGTCTGCACCTCCTCGGATATCGTCGGTTCGATACTCGAGCTCACCGAGGAGGTGCTGGAGAAATGGAGCACCCCCGAAAACATGCGAGCGAATTCGATCCTGTCATACGTGAGCGACGACGGCACCGTCTATTATATCGACGGTGGGGGCTTCATGGCGCATTTCGCCGGACTCGCCGAGCTGGTCCTCAGAAACCCCGATAAGTTCGCCGGGTACACGTACTCCGAACGGCAGGAGTATTCCAGGAATCTTGAGATTCTCTACCGCGCGGCACGGACGGTCCTCTCCTCGCTCGACAAGAAGGCCGATCTCCGGCTTTCGTCCGACGACCAGGAAAGCATGAAGGCGCTCATCAGCGAGTACGAGGAATACCTCAAAAAGCTCCGCCAGAAGGAAGAGGCCTCCAGGCGTGCGACCTTTTCGGCCGAAAGGCCGTCACTCCTGGCACGGATCATCAATTTTTTCAGGAACCTCTTCGGCGGCCGGCGACACGCCGCGGTGAAGAAGGAGGCCGCTCCGGGCGAGGCGGCTTTCGCAGCGCCTCCGCCGAGGGAGGCGCGCCAGATATACAAAAAACTCGCCGCGAAAAAGGGGCCCATCCTCGCCCTTTCGGACTTCATCGAACTCGTTCCCGAAAACGACGCGCTGGTCGACCACCTTATACAGGACATGCGCGAGAACGCCCTTCGCATAGTGATTCCCGTTTACAACGCGCGCGAGGTGCTCTACCCGAAGAGGAGCCTGAAGCTCCTTATGCCCGATACCGAATACCTGCTCGCCCCCGTCGACTCGGCCCGCTCTCCCGAGAGCATCCGCAAATACACCGATACCCTCGTCGGATTCAAGATAAAGGACGAGGTGATGCCCGCCCGGGCGATAATGGCCGTGGAGAAGTATCTTCTGACCCATTACCGCCAGAAGAGGGCGCAGATGCTGAAAAGGGAACTGTAGGCGTCAGGAGCAGGTGTCGCTTTTGGCGCAGGAATCGCACGACGTGCCGGCGGCCGGAGCTCCGTCGGAAGAGGACGCGCAGGGGGCCCCTCCCTTTTTGTAGTCCGTCACGTAAAAACCCGATCCTTTAAAGATGATTCCGGCGCCGGAGCCGATACGCCGTTTCACCCCGGACCCGCATTTTACGCATTGTTTTACCGGCTCGTCCTTTATCGACTGGAATACCTCGAAGCGATGGGCGCATTCCATGCATTCATACTCATAGGTAGGCATTGTACACCTCCACGATGAACTGATTCCTTCAGTGATACCGTCGTCGCGAAGCGGGAACGCGGTCGTGAAAAATATAGCTACATCACGCCGTTTCGACCAGCCAAATTTGACTGTAACCGCGGCTTCGTCAAGAAAAATTAGGAGTTGCCAACGCTAAAATTCTGGATTATTATTTTTGAGTACCATATGATTCCATCAGGGTACCCGGAGTATGGTACCCGCCATACTCCGGGAAAGCGGCCGGCGCATTGCCCCGGCTCCGTGCCCGTTTTCTCGGCACCCCGTTTCAATCATGTAAGACGGCAGCGGAGACATTTTTTATTGAACGCCGGAGACTGATCATGGAACTCCCCGCTAAAAAAATACTGATAGTGGACGACGAGGAGCTCAACCGCATTCTGCTTCGCGACATGGTCGAACACCTCGGACACGTTCCGGTGCTCGCACGGGACGGAGCCCAGGCGCTTGCGCTCGTCGACCGCACGATCGACCTCGTGCTGATGGACGTCATGATGCCGGTAATGGACGGCTACGAGGCGGTGCGGCGCATCCGTCGAATGGAGGAGTTCGCCGAACTGCCGATAATCATGGTCACGGCGCTCGCCAACCGCGAGGACAGGCTGCTCGCGGTAGAGGCCGGCGCAAGCGATTTTATCGCCAAGCCCGTCGATTTTACCGAACTGCGTGTCCGCACCGAATCGCTGCTGAAAATAAAGGAAAGCCGCGACGCGATCCAGATCTACCAGCGCGAGCTCGAGGAGCTGGTACGCGGCATGCGAAAGCTGTCCAGAGCAATCGAACAGACTGCCGACCATATCGTCATTACGGATAACAACGGCGTAATTGAATATGTCAATCCCGCGTTTGAGGCGGTGACCGGCTTCAGCCGGGAGGAGGTGATAGGGCGGACGCCTGCGATTATGAACTCCGGAAGACATGATCGCGCCTTTTTCGAGGTCTTCTGGAAAACCATACTTTCCGGTCGAGTGTACAAGGGCGTGTTCATCAACCGCAAGAAATCACGGGAGGTCTTTTACAACGAGATCACCGTTACGCCCATCAAAGACCCGTCGGGCGCGATCACACACTTCGTTTCCAGCGGCCGCGACATCACCGAGCGCGAGCTGCGCGATCCGGTCACGGGCCTGCCCACCCGTACTCTCTTCATGGAGATGATCGAGAACGCCATCGAAATGTCTCGCAGAAAGAAGGGCTGCCGCTATGCGGTCATCATCATCGATATCGACGACTTCACCGTAATCAACAATACTTACGGGTTCGCCGCCGGCGACCAGTTTCTCGGAACCTTCGCTCGGCGCATCGAACAATCGATCGAAGCCGACGACCTGCTTGCCCACCTGGACGGGGACAAGTTCGGCCTGCTGCTGGACTGCACCGAAAACCAGGCGAGAGCCATGAGCGTCGCGGGCAGGATACAGGCAGGCCTCGAGGCTCCGTTCGAGGTGGACGGCGGCGAGGTGTTCACCAGCGCAAGCATGGGCATAGTCATCTCTCCGCCCGAAGACGCCGACCGCGAATCCATCATGCGCGACGCCGAGATAGCGCTCAAAAGGGCCCGGTCGCGGGGGACATCGTTCTTTGAAGTCTTCAACGCCGATATGCTGTCGAGCGTGATGAAACGCGTCCAGATGGCAACGCTTCTCCGCAAGGCCCTCGAGCGCGGCGAGTTCTTCATCGAATACCAGCCGATCGTCTCGGTCCGCGGAGGGGCCATAGTATCTTTCGAGGCGCTGGTCAGGTGGAACCACCCGGAGGCCGGCATCGTGCCCCCGGTTGAGTTCATTCCGCTTGCCGAGGAGACGGGACTTATCGTGCCTCTCGGTGAATGGGTTCTGCGCCGGTCCTGTGAGCACATCCGTATGTTCCACGAAGGCGGTTTTCCGGGCGTACAGGTTGCCGTGAACATATCGGCCCGGCAGTTCCAGGAGGGAGAGGACATCATATCCATGGTGAAGCGCGTGCTCGATTCGACGGGACTCCCGGCGGGGCACCTCAAGCTCGAGATCACGGAGACCACCGCGGCGCGGAATCCGGAGCTTGCAATCGATATATTCAACCGGCTCAAGGCGATGGGAGTGACCCTTCTTATAGACGACTTCGGAACCGGGTACTCCAACCTCAACTACCTGAAGCGATTCCCCGTCGACATTCTGAAAATAGACCGTTCGTTCATCATGGACATCCCCTTCGACCCGGATTCGGTCTCGATCGCGCGGACCATCATCGCGATGGCGCACAACCTCGGCCTGGAGGTCCTGGCCGAAGGGGTCGAAACCGACGAGCAGTGGAGGTTCCTCGCCGACGAGGGGTGCGATCTCATCCAGGGCTATCTGGTAAGCAGGCCCGTTCCGCCCGAGAAATGTCTCGGGCTTCTCGGGTCCTACAGCTCCCGCTGACTCCGCGGGTCTATGTTGTAAAATAGCCCACTTTGCTCTTGAGCGTTTCGGCCATTCCGGCCATCTCTTCGGAGTTTCCGCTCATCTCTTCGGAACCGGAAGCTATCGCCTGGGTGAGTTCGTTTATACTGGAGATCGATTTTACGATCTCGGTGATGGCGATCTTCTGCTCACCCGTGGCGTTCGCGATCTCATCAGAGCGGCCTTTGACCGCGCCCGCCTCGCGGTTTACGTTTTCGTTGATGCCGAGCTGTTTCTCCGTGGATTCGTAAATCGAATCCATTACTCCGGCGATTGAGGACACTCCGTCAATGATGGTGCCTATAACACCCACCGTCTCGTTTACGTTGGTCATTCCTCGCTCGATTTCCCTCTCGTTGACCGATATGAGGGAGTCGATCTCCTTTATGCTCGCGGCGGTCTGGTCGGCCAGTTTTGAAATTTCGTCCGCGACCACGGCGAATCCCCTGCCGGCGTCACCCGCCCGCGCGGCCTCGATGGCGGCGTTGAGCGAGAGAAGATTTATCTGGTCGGAGATATCGTTGATGATCTTGATGATGCCCGTCATCTCGCGCGAGCTGGCGCCGATCTTGCCCATGCTTTCGTGCATCTGCCCGAGCGATTCCTCGCCGGTGCGGGCCTTTTCCGAGATATCGACCGACAGCCGCATCGAGTCCCGCACCCGGCCTCCCATCTCCTGGATGGCGTCCGAGAGCTCGCTCATCCTGTCCATGAGCACGGTCATGCTGGCGTGCTGCTCGTTTGCTCCGGCCGCCACGCTGTCCATACCGGCCGATATCTCCTCGATCGAGGCGGTCATCTCCTCGGTCGCGGCCGCCTGATTCTGGGCGCTGTCCGAGAACGAAAGCGACGATGCCGAAAGCTCCTCCGATGAGGCAGCCAGCTGATTGGCCATGTCCTTCACATCGGTGATCACGCTCCTGATCCTGGCGGCGAACTCGTTAAAGGCGGCCGCGAGATCGCCGCACTCGTCGGTGGTGCCTGTTTCGACGAGCGAGCGCAGGTCTCCGGCCGCAACCCTGGCGAAGCCCTCGTTAAATTTAACGAACGAGCCGCTTATGCTTTTAACTATCCTCCAGCTCAGCGCGCCCACGATAAGAATGATGGCCAGCAGCGCCGCCACGTTCATCACGTTGATCAGGCGCATGTCCGTCCGCACGAGCTTTTCGTAGTGTTCCTCCAGTCGCACGTTGAAATCCATATAATCGCGCATGTGTCCCTGCAGGCCGGCCACGGTCTTTTCGGTCTCGTTTCCGTAAATCCGAAGCGCCGCGGCCTGCCCGGCGGCGTTGCGGATCGCTCGT
>JAGODA010000359.1 GCA_017998475.1 Spirochaetota bacterium
TGGAAAAACTCCGAGCTCTTCGCCGGGCTCAGGAGGATCGACGAGCTGGGAGGCAAGTGCGGCCTGTGCGAATCACGGGCCTACTGCGCCGGCTGCCGGGCCAGGGCCTATTACGATACCGGGGATTGCATGGCCGAGGAGCCATACTGCGTATACGAACCGAAGAGAACGAGGTCGGAAACATGACACGGTTCAGCCGCGCCGAGGAGCGTATCATCAACCGCATCCAGGAGGACATCCCGCTGGCCGTCGATCCCTTCGGCCGGATCGCCGACGAACTCTCGATGCCCGAGAGCGAACTGCTGGAGACCGTGGCGCGCCTCAAGGAGAAGCGGATCGTGCGCAATATATCGGCCATTTTCAACGCGCACCGGCTGGGCTATCACTCGAGCCTTGTGGCGTTTTCCGTGGCCGAAGGGGACGTGGACGGGGCCGTTGCGGTTATAAACGCGCACCCGGGAGTGAGCCACAACTATCTGCGCGACCACCGGTACAATATCTGGTTTACGCTCGCGGTGGACGCGTCGACTTCGCTGGAGGAAACGGCCTCGGTGCTCGCGCGCCTGTGCCGCGCGGCGGACCATCTCATCCTGAGAAACGAAAAGCTCTTCAAGATAGGATTCATGCTCCGTATGGGCGACGATGCGCAGGATGATGAGGACGAGGACGCAGCCCCGGTGGACGCGGCCGTCGCACTGGATGACGGGGAGTACGCGCTCTCCGACGAAGAGCGGGACGCGGTGCTCCTGCTCCAGACGGACCTTCCCATCACCGGCAGGCCGTTTGACGAGATCGTCGCCCGTGCCGGAAGCCCGATGGACGCCGGGCGGCTCGTGGCGATCGGCGATGAGCTCAAACGCAAAGGCATCATGCGCCGCTACGCGGCCGTGCTGAAGCACTACAACGCCGGGTATGGCGCCAACGCGATGACCGCGTGGAAGATCGGTCCGGGCCGCTCCGAGGAGGAGGTGATGCCGGTGTTCCTGTCGAACAAAAGCATTTCGCACCTGTACCGGCGGACGGAACACCCGGGGCGCTGGGAGCACCCGCTCTTCGCGATGATCCACGCCCGGAGCGACGGGGAGCTCGACGGCATTATCGCCGCCCTCGAGGAGAGGTCGGGGCTGAGTGATTACCTGGTGCTGAAGAGCCTGCGCGAGTTCAAGAAGAAGCGCGTGACGTATTTTTCGCCGGCGTTCGACGAGTGGAAGAAGGAGAATATGCGATGATCGATATAGGAAAACTCTACTGCGGCGGTTCCTCCACCGGGGACGGCCTGCGATACGGGACCGAGGCGCCGTCGGACGCTCACGGCAACGCGCCGCACCGGCGCGAGGTGCTGGCGAGCGAGCGGCGCCCGATAGTGGTATGGAGCACCACGCGGAGCTGCAACCTGAGCTGCGTGCACTGCTACACGGACTCGGCCAACATGAAGTATTCGGGCGAGCTCGACACGGACGAGGGGATGAAGCTCGTCGACGACCTCGCGGCGTTTCGCGTACCCTCGCTCCTCTTCTCGGGCGGAGAGCCTCTCATGAGGAAGGACCTTTTCCGGCTGATCGAACACGCCTCGAACGCGGGCATACGGCCCGTCATCTCGACCAACGGCACGCTCATCGATCGCGAGGCCGCGCACTCCATCCGCAACGCGGGCGTCACCTACGTCGGCATAAGCCTGGACGGCATGGAGGAGGTCAACGACCGCTTCCGCGGCATGAAGGGCGCCTTCTCGAAGGCCATGAAGGGCTTCGAGCACTGCATAGCCGTCGGGCAGCGCGTGGGCCTTCGTCTCACGCTCACCCGGCGCAACTACGAGGACCTGGATGGTATCTTCGATTTCATCGAGCGCGAGAAGATCAGCCGCGCGTGCTTTTACCATCTGGTCTATTCGGGCAGGGGCGGGAACATGTATGGAGACGACCTCACCCACGCGGAGAGCCGCCGCGCGATGGACATCATCCTGAAACGCACGAAGGACTATTTCGACCGCGGGCTCGACATCAATATCCTCACCGTGGACAACCACGCCGACGGCGTCTACATCTACCTGCGCCTTCTCGAATCCGATCCGGCCAGGGCCGGGGAGGTGCGCGAGCTCCTTGCATGGAACGGCGGGGGAGCCCATTCGACCGGGGTCGGCATCGGCAATATCGATTTCGTCGGCAACGTCCATCCCGACCAGTTCTGGCAGGATTACACGCTCGGCAACGTGCGCGAGCGGAGCTTCGGCGACATCTGGATGGACGAGAGCGATCCGCTGATGCGGGGACTCAAGCGGAAGGCCGAATACATCAAGGGGCGCTGCAGGCTGTGCGCGCACCGCTCGCTCTGCACGGGCGCGATGCGCGTGCGCGCGTTCCGCGCCTACGGCGATCCCTGGGCCCCCGATCCGCAGTGCTACATCACCGACGAGGAAATAGGCCTCTCCGAGGACAAAAAACGGGAGCTTCGCGAGCGCGGAGAGGAGTTCCCCGTCCCGATGGAGCTTGCGGGCCGATGAAACTCTACCCGGTTCTTCTCAATATCGAAGGGAGGCTCGCCGTGGTGGTTGGCGGAGGCGAGGTCGCACTCAGGAAGGTGCTGGACCTTCTCGACGCGGGGGCGCTCGTTAAAGTGGTCGCTCCCCGCATGCACGAAGGAATGGACGAGGCCCGTGGAGCGAATCCGGAAAGAGTCCGACTCGAGCGGCGCGAATACCGCGACGGGGACCTGGAAGGCGCCTCCCTGGCCTTCGCGGCGACCGACAGCCCGGCCGTCAACCGGTCCGTCTTCGATGAGGCCTCGCGGCGCGGTGTATTCATTAATGCCGCGGACGATCCACCCAATTGCTCGTTCTATCTTCCCTCCTTCGTGCGGAAGGGAGATTTCCTCATGGCCGTTTCGACGAGCGGCGCGTCGCCGGCGCTTGCGGCCAGGCTGCGGCGCGAGCTCGAAAAGGCGGTGCCGGAGAACGTTGGCGATATGCTCGCCGCGCTCAGGGAGGCGCGAAGGCTCCTGCAGGAGGACGAGTCTTTCGAGGCGATGGATTTCAACTCGCGCGGAGAGCTGCTTAAAAAAATCGTCGGAGACGACGCACTCCTCGCGCGCTGCGCCGGGGCGTACCGCGCAGGGCGTCTGCGCGAGGAGCTTGTCGGATTGATCGGATAACGCCGGACCCGGGAAGGTCGGCGCACGAAAAAGCCCGGTCCGGCGAGGACCGGGCTTTTTACGCGCCGGGCTTTTCGTCTAGTCCGCGTACATGCGGTCGATAACCGGTTTGTAGATTTCGGCGACCGACTTGCGCTTGATCTTCATGGTGGGGGTGATCTCGCCGTCCTCGACGGTGAATTCCTTCGCGAGCAGTGTGAAGCGTTTGATCTTCTCGAACTCCGCGAACTCCCTGGATGCCTCGTCGATGCGCTTCCGGCAGAATTCCACGATCTCCGGTTTCGCTATGAGC
>JAGODA010000360.1 GCA_017998475.1 Spirochaetota bacterium
GCCGCGGGTATCACCGCGCCGCGCGAGCATGCCCGCGAATTCATCGTAGAGCCGGGCTATTCTGCCGGAAGCCCCCGCATAGAGCAACGGACGGGACTCGATTGCGCCAAGCGCGGCGCGATAGCGGTCTACGGCCATGGCCGCGGTACGCGCGCCCTCCAGCGCCGCGCCGCCGCGGTCCAGAAGCGCCGCCGCCGAAGCGTCCACCATCCAGAGAAGGTCGTCGTACCGGTATTTCCGCGCGGCCGCCTCAGCGTCCAGGCACATCTCGTACGCCTCTCCGATCATTCCCAGGCCGGCCCTGCATCGCGCCTGATTGAGAAGCAGTCTGACATAGAGCCTTTTCGACGGCTGTTTGAGAGCGCGTTCCAGCGCCGCCCCGAAGCCGGCCTCCGCCTGTGAGTACAGCCGGTATATCTCGCTCTCCCTGCCATATTCCCGCCGGGCCTTTTCGACCGTATCCGACGAGTCTTCTAATGTACGCCCGGCGAGCAGCTCGGCACGGTAAAACCTGAGAACGGCGAGGGCCACGTTCACGTCATAATGCACCTCGGAGGTTTCTTCCGACACTTTCTCTCTCAGAGCTTGAATTTCGGCCGCTTCCGGCTTTTTACGCAGCGCCCTGGCCTCCGATTCCAACCGCGCCCGCTCGGAAGCGAAGCGCCGCGATTCATACCCGTTCCTGAACGCGGTGATGCGCTCTACAAGTCCGCCGATTTCGACGAGCGGATCGTCGAGACCGAGGGCGTTTTCGGCCATGAAGGCGTACAGGTTCGCGAGATTGATGATGGCAACGAAGGCCCCCTGCAGATCGTCGACCTTCGGATCCGCCGCGAGCTCCCAGGCACGCGTGAACGCGTCGCGGGCCGCCCCGTATTCGTGCAGGAGGAAGCGGCAGTAGCCGATATTGTTGACCGTGCGGATCCTCGTTTCGTTGTCGACCCTGCCGGAGCGCCTGCCGAGCAGTTCGAGCTTGCGTTCCAGAAAGCGGATCGCGGAGCGGTAATCGCCCGTGCCGTAGTACGCCTCTTCCTGCAGGGAAAGATTGAGCAGGCGCTTGTTCATGGTGCCGAGTTCGTTGAAAATGCGGTTCTCACCGATTACCGCCACATCGCCGCCGAGGTCCCATAGCGGGAACGGCCCCAGGCCCAGGACCTTTACCTTCAGATGATATTTTCTCTCCGCGTCATCATACCGGCTCAGGGCGGATTCGGCCATATCGAGATAGGAGAGCGCCGTGTCGGTGTCACCGAGCCGACGGTGGCAGTAGGCGATCTCCTGAAGATAGCGGGCCCTGTCCACCCTGACCCGGTTGGCCGCCGCGAAATCCAGCACCCGGGTGAACCAGTCTATAGCCTCGGCGTGTCTGTTCTCCATCCGGGAAAGCAGTCCGAAGAAGCGGTAAAGATCGACGATCTGGGTGCGGTACCGGCGGACGTTTCTTCCGGAGGCCATTGACTGATAGATGTACAGGGTCTTGCCCATCTCCTCCCTGGCCCGGCCGTAAAGGCCGTCCTGCCAGTAGCAGTACCCGAGGTGATAGTAGAACAGCGCCTCTTCGATGCGGGTGGCGAAGCTTCTCTTGAAGCGGGCGGCAAGCTCGTAATGGCGCAGCGCCCGCGGATAGTTGCTCAGAAGAAAATAGGTGTTCGCGATGTTGAGATGGAGATTTCCCTCTTTTCCCGGATTTGCGGTCTCGTCGTTCATCTCGAGCGCCTTCTCGTAGAGCCCGATATTCGCCTCCCATAGATGGCGCGGGAAGAATTCCGAGAAGAGCCGCTCGTTCCTGCCGCCGGTCCGGCGCAGATCGTCCCTGCGCCGCAGGTCCACGTACTGAGAGACCCAGCCCTTAAGCATGTACGGATCGATGAAGGTGTCGTCGATGAAAAGCGCCCAGTCGAGCTCATTGACCGATTTCCTGAACTGCCCGAGCATCGTCTTGATTCCGCCGCGGCCCAGTACCGATGATATCGCCCTTTCGCCCTGCCGCTCGGCGGCCACACCCATTTTGGTGTAGATATAACCGAGCCCGAAGATGTGCGCCTTGTCGAAATCCATACGCGCTATGGGGAGGTGCTTTTCATATTCCTTCTCGAGCTCCTCGAGCGCCTCCGGACCTCCTCCCTTCCACTCATCGAAAGCGTCGATGTACAACACGTGCGCGCGCGCGCCGTATTCGTTGTAGATGTCCTCGAATCTCTTCTTGAGATGCAGCGAGGTCAGCAGCCGGACGTACTTTTTATAGAGCGCCACGGCCTCGCCGTAATCGCCCGCCAGTTCCGCGCGCTCTCCGAATTCCTCATAATGGTCGATGAGCCCGGTCACCACCGTCGGGAAGTCCCGTTGTTTCCAGGACAGAACGTAGCCGTTGGCGACCGCGGCGTGCAGGGATTCCCGCTCGGCGTAGTTTTTCTCGCGTCCCGCGATATCGCCGAGCAGCACGCTGCTCCGATAGAAGATGACATCGCTCTTTCGCACGGTCTTCAGCGACTCCTGGAGGCGTCGTTTCGCTTCAGCGAGATCCCCCCGGTCGAAATGCGCTTTCCCGGCGGTGTAGAAGAGAAGCCCGGGGAGCATCCTGTTATCGCGGTAACGCACCATCATGTTTCCCGAAACCGCGAGGCGGCGCGAGGCGTCCGGCTCCGCGTCGAAGAGGTCGAGTATCCGCACCATCGCGTCGTTGCGAAGATAGATGTAGCTCGAATCGAGCACCGCGATGAACGACGGATGGATATCCTCCGAAAGTGTTGCGCTCTCCATCACCGCGAGTTTGTAATGTATGTAGAAAATTCTGCCGTATTCCGAATGGTTTTTCAGGATATCACGACACACAGCGGCTGAGGCGGAACGGTTCCCCTGGCGTTCGTACTCGTCCGCGAGGTCCTCCTTGAGATACGGAACGAACGCGGCCCTGCCGGGCGAGCCCTCCATTCCCGACAGTGCTCCGGTGATGACCCTCTCTCCCGGCCTGCCCGCCAGGATTTCGCCGACGTACCTGCCCAGCACCGAGCGATAGTCGTCCGGGTCCCGCGAGATCGCCGAGAGAACTCCCCGTATCCGCTGCGCCTCCGTCATCCTGCCCATTCTCTGGTTGATTCGCGCGGCCTCCACAAGGGAGCGCGCGACAAAAGCCGCCGAATCCGCGTCCCTGGCCGTACCGAAGAAATGAAAAACCCTCTCGAGCGCCATCAGGTGGCGCTCGGTGTCGTCATATTCCTGAAGGTATTTCTCCGCCAGCTCGAACTGACGCCTGGCGCTCTCGCGTTTCGGAATTATTCCGTAATCGGGAATGATGTTGACGTTGATGTTGCCGCCGGCCTGCTCGGAATACACTAGGACGCCGTCGAATACCGGTGACCAGCGAGGCGAGAACGAAGAGAGCGAGGGCGCCGTGAGCGGGTATTCCGTGCCCGTTGATATCCGCC
>JAGODA010000361.1 GCA_017998475.1 Spirochaetota bacterium
ATATAGGGAAAAAAATCCAGTATTACCGCAAGAAGAACGAGAACACCCATAAAAAGCTCGCCAATATGATGCACGCCACGCCGAGCCTGATCAGCCAGATCGAGCGCGGGAAGGCCAATCCGTCGCTCTCCACGCTCAAATCGATCGCCGACGTCTTCGAGATCCCCATCGGGCTGCTCTTCGAATACGAGACGAAGAACCAGGCCTCTCCGATCATTAAAAAGGGTACCCACAAGAAGATCATCACCGAGGGAAACGTGCGCTACAGCCTGCTCACCCCCGGTTCCCGCGACATGGAGGTCATCATCATCGAGTTTCCTCCCGGCAGTTCGTCCGGAGAGCGCATGTACGAGCACGAGGGGCTCGAATGCGGCTACCTTCTCAAGGGCGAGCTTTCCATCGAGATCGAAGACAATGTCTTCACCATGCTGCCCGGCGACAGCATCAGCTTCGAGAGCTACAAGCGCCACCGCATGACCAACAAGGGAGAGATCACCGCGGTCGCGGTCTGGGCGAACGTGGTTCCATGGATTTTCGTCAACGAAAAACCCTGATTCGCCGCGTGCGGTCCGGGCGCGCCATCCCATCACCCCCTTTCCTTTAAAAAAACGCCTGTATCACCCCGGTATATATTTTTTTTCTTGACAATTATGTCTCATTGTGGTGCTCTTGTGGGGATAAGTGGGGATTTGTGTTGAGCCGGGACGTAAAAATGGTGGGAATGGGGTGATTTTTGCGTGTTTATGGGGGAATATCATCCGGCGCTCGACGAGAAGGGAAGGGTGGCCATCCCCGTAAAGCTGCGCAAAGCGTTCGGCGAGAACGCGATAATAAACAAGCTCATCATCACCCACGGTTTCGACAAATGCATCATGGCCTTTCGGGAAGAAGACTGGCGGGAGTTCGTGGCGAACAGGCTCCAGCCGCTTTCCCAGGGGGACCCCATGAACAGGATGCGCCTTCGCTTTCTCATGGGGGGCGCGAGCGAGTGCGAGCTTGACAAGCAGGGCAGGATCATGCTCCCCGCGTATCTCAAGGAGTACGCCGAGATCGATAAGGACGTAACGATGCTCGGCCTGTACGACCGGATAGAGATTTGGGGCAGCGAGGTCTATGACAGATACAGGCCCGACGGTGAGGCCCTTAACGCTTTCGCGAAGGATCTGGGCTTCTAGTCGTGTCGCTATGGCTTTCGGGGGAGAGCCGTAACCGGTAATGAGACATAATACGGACGAAGATTCGAGCGGGCCTTTCGCCCACACCCCGGTGATGCACCGGGAGGTGCTCGAGTTCATCGCCGGCATCCAGCGGCGCGAGGGGGATGTGGTGGTGGACTGCACGCTGGGCGAGGGGGGGCATTCGGAGCTCATTCTCGGCGCGTTTCCCGAGTTTCGGGTGATCGCCTTCGAGCGCGATCCGGAGATTCTGGCCATCGCGCGGGAGCGGCTTGCGGTGTTCGGGGACAGGTTTACGGTGATAAACGACAATTTTGCGAACATAGGCGGAAACCTGGCGGGCGCGGAGGGGCGTGTGCGCTGCCTGCTCTATGATTTCGGGATTTCTTCCTTCCATCTTGATAAAAGCGGCAGGGGATTCAGCTTCCGCGGAGACGAGCCGCTCGACATGCGGCTGGATCCGCGGCTCGAGACGGACGCGGCGCGCATTGTAAACTCGGCCCGGGAAAAGGAGTTGACAGATATCATCCTTACATATGGAGAGGAACGCTGGGCGAAGCGGATCGCCCGGCGCATAGTCGAACGCCGCGGCGCGGGGCCCATTGCGACAACCGGCGAGCTGGCGGAGCTGGTGCTTCGCGCCATCCCCGCGCGCTACCACGTGCGCACCATCCATCCGGCAACCAGGGTTTTCCAGGCGCTTCGCATCGCGGTAAACGACGAGCTTGCGGCCATCGGCGCGACTCTTCGGGACGCGGTGCGCGTTCTCTCCAAGGGGGGCAGGATCATAGCGATCTCGTTCCATTCGCTCGAAGACCGTCTGGTGAAGGACGCGTTTCGCAGGATGGCCGCCGGATGCGAGTGCGGCGAGGAGCCCCGCCACTGCCGGTGTACCGGCTCGCCGATGGTGCGGATACTCACCAGAAAGCCGCTTGTGCCGGGCGAAGAGGAGCGTGCGGAAAACAGGCGCGCGCGCAGCGCAAAAATGCGGGTGTGCGAGAAAATCGGGAGGGCGTCATAAAGTACTTCGGCATAGTTACGGGCGTCATTATCTTCGTGCTGCTGTACGTGTGGCAGAACGTCGAGGTGATGAAGATGAAGATGGCCTACCGGGAGAACGCCGCGGTCGAGAAGCGCCTGCTGATGGAGAACGACCGCCTGCGCGCGGCGATCGAACGCTACCGGAGGGTCGACGTGGCCGAACGGTACGCCCGTCTGAACGGGATGCGGGAGCTCCGTCCGTCGGATATAATTGTGGTCCAGGAAGGGAAAAAAGGTGATGGGAAGTAGGCCCCCGCAACGATCGGCGCGTCTCGCCGGGCTTCTCGAAAGAAGCACGCGCGTCGTGTCTCCCGCCGCGGGGGATGCCGGGGTCGTGATTTCTTCAATTGAATACAATTCGGCCGGGATAGTCCCCGGTTCGCTCTTTGTCGCGATCGAGGGGACGCAGAGCGACGGGCACTCATATGTGCGCGACGCGGTCGCCCGCGGCGCCTCCGCTGTCGTCGTTTCCGCCGCCAGGGCCGCGGAGTTCGGCGACCTTGCCGGAAAAGCCGCGGTACTCGCTTCGCCCGACACGCGAAGGGCGCTCTCGGCGCTTTCGTCCGCGTTCTTCGGCGCTCCCTCGTCCGGCATGCTGGTTATCGGCGTCACCGGCACCAACGGCAAGACCTCCATCACTTATATGCTGGAATCCATTTTAAAAGAGGCCGGCCGCGAGGTCGGCGTCATCGGGACGATCAACTACCGATGGAAGGGCGGCGAGGTCCCCGCCCCGAACACCACGCCCGAGTCGAGGGATGTGCAGGCCATGGTGCGCGCAATGGCGGACGACGGCGTCGACGCGCTGGTGATGGAGGTCTCCTCGCACGGCCTGAAGCTCGGCCGTGTCGACGACGTCGAGTTCGACGCCGGAATCTTCACAAACCTGACGCGCGACCATCTCGATTTCCATCTGACCTTCGAGGATTACTTCGCCTCGAAGCTTCTGCTCTTCGACCTGGTCGGCCGCTCCGGAAAGGGCCGGCGCGCCGGGATCGTCAACTGCGACGACGAGTACGGCCGTACCATCCTGCGCGGGAGGGGCGAGCGCCCGTACCCGCTCTTCGGTTTCGGCCTTTCGGAGGACGCGGACTACCGCCCCGAGGTGTCGAGCATCCACAACTCGATAGAGGGCGTGCGTTACACGCTCGAAAGCCCCGCGCCCGGTGCGGTGATCGACCTCCGGGTGGCCGGCGG
>JAGODA010000362.1 GCA_017998475.1 Spirochaetota bacterium
CCAGGCCGGCATGGAGAAAAAGGTACTCAAGGACATACTCGCGTCTAACGAAAGCAGGGCCGAGGAGATACGTTCGCTCCTCAAGGAGAAAAAGGTGTACATGGTCGATTTCATGAGCTCTCCCGGCTCGGGAAAAACCACCCTGCTCGACGCCGTAATAGGCCGGCTCAAGAGCCGCTACCGCATCGCCGTCATCGAGGGAGACATCAAGACCACCAGGGACGCCGAAAGGCTCGCCGGACACGATGTTCCCATTGTCCAGATAGAGACCTCGCTTTTCGGCGGGGACTGTCACCTCGAGAGCTCGTGGATCCGCAAATGCCTCGAGGGTTTCGATCTCAACGCGCTCGATCTGATAATCATCGAGAACATCGGCAATCTCGTATGCCCGGCGGAGTTCGAACTCGGCGACGACGAACGCGTGGTCGTTCTTTCCGTCACCGAGGGGGAGGACAAGCCGGTGAAATACCCGCTCATGTTCAACTCGTCTCACACCCTGCTGCTCAACAAGGTCGACCTTCTTCCCCACCTGGATTACAGCGTCGACGAGGTGATGGAAAACATCAAAAGGGTGAACCCGAAAATGACGGTGTTCAGGACGAGCGCGAAAACGGGAGAGGGAATCGACGAATTCGTTGCCCATCTCGCCGAAAATATCGAAAAAAAGAAGCGACCGCTGCACTGAAAATAAAAACGGCGGCCATAAGGTCGCCGTTTTTTCGCCAGCCCGGCTTTTGTTAACGGGCCGGCCGTTACGAATCCTTCTTTTTGAATTTCGCCTGAAGGCCCCCGATCATATTGAGAAGCTCCACTATGTCCTTCATGTCCTCGTCATCCGCGAAGCGCTGGACGTCGGAAATGATGAGCTTCGCCTCGTTTAGCTGCTCCACCGCCTTTGCGTACTTCGTCATGGCCGCCCCTCCTGTGCCCGCCCTCCGCCCCTGCCGGGCGTCAGGACGATGGTTCTCCTGATGTTAAAGACTTATTTAGGTGACATCCACAATTTTGTCAAGCATAGAAATAGAAATATACAATATTTAATATATAATGATGTACTATCTTCCCCCTGCCGCCCTCACTCTCTCCATTCATCCCGCATGATTTTCAGGCACGACGGGAGCGATTCGTCTTTCAGCCGCATATCGCGTTTCGCCGATGACATGCGGTCGCATTCGAACATCCTGCATCCCATAGGGCGTTTCTCGTAAATCGCGCATCTGCCGTGTCCGTCGAGATACGCACAGGCCATTACCCTCGAGCCGTCGGGAAGCGCGTAAGGAATCTGCTCTCCCGTGGAAGGAAATCGCGGGCAACACAGCAGGAGTTTTTCCTCGGGTTCGCAGTTTTCACATATGTTCATATTCGCCGCCTCCGGCGGAGTGCACGGATTGGCCTTTTCTCGGCTAATCGATTGAATAGAGCGAACGGTACGCCCTGCCGGCGCCCGGCGGAATATCGTCTATCTCCTCGAATGCCATGTCCGGCACATTGCCCGCGGCCTCCTTCACGGCCTCGGTCACAAGGATCTCCCAGGCCTTCGCCGTGTCCTCGCCGAGCTTGCTCGCCGCGTTCACCTCGGCCCCGAACACGTCGGTGTCGCCGATGCGAAGCATCTTGCCGAATCCGAGCCCCACACACAGCAAGACCTTTTCCTCCTCCACCTTGTCCAAGTTATAGGCCTTCAACACACGCTGCATGTGGACCGCGGCCTGGAGGGCCTTTCTGACGTTCCGGAATATGACCAGGAAGCTGTCGCCTTCAACCTTCAGGAGTATCCCGTCGTGGTCCTCGATTACGGGGATGAGAATGCGTTCGGACTCGTAGATGGTCTGCAAAAAATGTATTATGCCGAATTTCGCGACACCGCGCGAAAAGCCCGAAAGATCGGTGAACATCACGCACCACTCCTCGCCGAAAAGGTCCCATATCCGCGCGTCGATGTTCTCCTTGTCGGCTCCCGGCGCAAGGCGCGCCTCGATGAGCCGCTCCAGGCGGTCCTCCGACGCGCCCGCTATGATCGATCGTCGATATGCCATATCGCCTCCTTATGGATTCCGATAGAGTATAGCCGCGATCGTCCTCAATGCAACGAAGAATTTTTCGATACAAACGAAAAGGCGAACGCCCCGCGGCGTCCGCCCTTACAGGTGGTTGGTGCCGATTTCAGCGTACGTCGCCGCCGAAACCTTTGATAATGATGAGTCCGAGCACCACACAGGCGATGTTGATGAAGAGGTTCGACACCAGGTCCATGGTCGAGGCGGCATAGACCCCGTTCTGATAATTGAAGCACATGTCGAGCACGCCAAGGAACATGAGCGAGCCCGCGCAGACGAGCGATATCGCCTTGCCCCACGGCCTGCCCTTGAAAAGAAGCACCGAAGAGGCGATGAGCGCGATCGCCATGATGATGTCCGGCACCGGGAACGAGTGCTCATAGGCGAAGTAGCAGGGCGGAGGATTCTCCGGGGCCATTCCCACGGTGAAGAACCCCACCCAGAAAAGGATGAGGCCCAGCGCCATAACGAGCTGCAGTACTGCGATGGTTTTGATCTTTTTTTCCATTACCATTCTCCAGTCTGAAGATATGTGTCTATGGCCAGTGCGGCCTTTCGTCCGGCTCCCATGGCGAGGATAACGGTTGCCGCTCCGGTCACGATATCGCCCCCGGCGAATACGCCCTTGCGGCTGGTTTTCATGCTCTCCTCGTCCGCGACAATGTTCCCCCATTTATTGAGCGCGAGACCCGGCGTCGTCCTGGGTATAAGCGGATTTGGTCCGTTGCCGATGGCGACTATCGCGACATCCGCGTCGATGGTGAATTCCGATCCCTTTACGACGACCGGTCTTCGCCGTCCGGAATCATCCGGTTCGCCGAGCTCCATGCGTACGCATTCGACGGCTTTAAGGCGTCCCTTCTCGTCACCGATGAAGCGCACCGGGTTGGTGAGGAGCTGGAAGATCACGCCCTCCTCCTCCGCATGATGCACTTCCTCGACGCGCGCGGGCATCTCGGCCCTGGAGCGGCGGTAGATGAGATGCACCTTTTTACTCCCCAGGCGCAGCGCCATGCGCGCCGAGTCCATCGCCACGTTTCCACCGCCCACAACGGCAATAGAATCGCCGCGCGCGATCGGCGTGTCGTATTCCGGGAATTTATACGCCTTCATCAGATTGGCCCGCGTGAGGTACTCGTTCGCCGAGTACACGCCCTGCAGGTTCTCGCCGGGTATCTCGAGAAAGAGGGGAAGACCCGCGCCAGTGCCGATGAACACCGCGTCATAGCCCTCCGCGAGGAGCTCGTTCACCGTTCCAGCCGAACCTACAACGCGGTTCAGCACGATCTCCACGCCGAGTTTCGCCAGCGCGTCGACCTCGTACTGCACGATAG
>JAGODA010000032.1 GCA_017998475.1 Spirochaetota bacterium
CCGCGGGAGACGGGATCTTCGTTTCAAGGTGAGCCCCGAGAAGGTAATCGCCACCAACTTCAAGATATCCAAGCACACCATCGACATCACCAATTTTACGATTCCCACCAGCATAAAGGTCATCATCGAACAGTTCCAGTCGCAGCAGGCGCGTCTTGCCGACATATTCAAGGTGGATGTTTTCCAGCCGGGCGATCCGATTATCGAGAGGGTCAAGAAGACCCAGAAGACCGTATATGTGGCCGATTTCTCGAATCCCGACTCGCTGGCGCCGGAAAACGATAATTTTATCGATCTTCGTGATTTTCTGGGGGACGAGGCGGGCCTTTATCTCAAAAAAGGGGTCGAGCGGGGTTATAAATCCCTCATCATCTCACCCGTGACGTACATCACACAGTCCGAACAGCCCATTCCTTTCGCCTACATACAGGCGATCTCGAAAAAGGAGACACTTCCAATCGATAAAGTGCTCGAGATCAAGGAACTCGGTTTCGCGCTCATGGACCGGATTCGCGACGCAAACACCCTGATGGTGCCGGTCCATCAGCAGATAATGGATATCAGTCTGGGCGGCGCGAAGCTTCTGCTCTCCGATGAGAATCTGAAGAAGTACGTCATCCATTCGAAGGGGTTCGTTTTCGACATCGTTTTCAAGCTGCAGGCCCCCATCACCATCTACGGGGAAATCAAGTTCACCTTCAATGACAGCGCCGGAAACCTGTATGTGGGTGTGGATTTCGCGGGAAATTCGTCCCGCAAGGACGAGATGAAGCGGTTTTATTCGATCATCAAACCCATGGAGATCGAATATAAAAACCGGCTTATAAAGGAAATGAAGCAAAAGAACCGCTGACCATCACCCCCGCCCTGGTCCGTTTCCCGTTTCCCTGAGTACTTCCGCGTCCGACTTGCGAGCGTAATACGGCAGTACTGCCATGATGTCTTCGAACCGGTCGGGATTTTCAGCGTATAGTTTATCGACGAGGCGGCAGGCCGTTCCGCCGGAGGGGATGAATCCCCCTCGAATTTCGCACCCCGGAACCATATCCCCGATCCTGTCCCTATACCGATCGCATCCGTCGCCGACCGCTATTGTGCGCGCCCCGAGAGTCTTTTCGCAGAGCAGGGCGATGTCGTAGTCGCCCGGGGGCACAAGCTCGGAGGGGACGAGCGGGTCGTCGCCGGCCCGGTAGAGCGCGCCGAAAACGCGTCCCTTCTTCGCGTCGAAGGCCGCCAGTACGTATTCGCCGGGAGAGGCGGTAACCGATACCGCATAAAAAAGCTGCGACATTACCGGTACCAGGGGCACGCCGAGCGCCTGCGCGAGCATGCGCGCGGTGCTCACGGCGATGCGAATCCCCGTAAAGGAGCCGGGCCCCACGCCCACGCCGATGAGGCCGATATCGCGAATGCCGATGCCGAGCGCAACGAGCGCGGCGTCGAGATTTGAAAACAGCGTAACCGAATGCGAAACGCCCGGGACGGCCGTGCGGTCCGATATCCGCCCGTCCGCGGAAACGGCGAGCAGTTCTATCGAGGTGGAGGTCTCAATCACCAGGGTATTCAACTCGGATCTTCCTTTCGTGCTCGTTGTGATATTCCAGATATATGTGGATCGTCGATTCCGGAAGCATGCCGGCGGCGCGCTCCGCCCACTCGATGACGGAAACGCCCTCGCCCTCCCAGTATTCCTCGAAGCCCAGTTCGACGAACTCGGCCGGCCGTTCGATGCGATACAGGTCGAAATGGTACAGCGGCGGCGCCCCCTCGTATATCTCGAGAAGGGTGAAGGTGGGGCTGGTGATGTCATCGGTGATGCCGAGACCCCTGGCTATGCCGCGCGCCAGTACGGTTTTCCCGCTTCCAAGGTCGCCGTACAGCGCGTACACCGTCCCGGGGCGGGCGCTCTTGCCGAGCTCCATCCCAAGGCTCAGGCTCTCATTCTCGGAGCGGCTTATTATGGTCGAAACGCGCATACTCCCTTCAGGTCGCTCAAGGGGCAGCTTTTTCAAGTCTTTTTATGAATTCTGTGATGTGCTCGGGCGGTTCGATCTCGAAACGCACCCGCTTTCCCGTAGCGGGGTGCTCGAATTCGAGAAGCACCGACGCGAGAAGCAGATAGGGCACGCGGTGTTTCTCCCATTTTCGGGAGTAGATGGGGTCGCCGACCACAGGCAATCCGGCCGATGAAAGGTGCACGCGTATCTGGTGAGTACGCCCGGTGTGGATCAGGACATCGAAGAGAGAAAAGACACCGGAATGGGTATGGTATACCTTCTTTAGAAAAAGCTCCGTTACCGCTTCCCTGCCGTCGTCGCGGATACACATCTTGTGCCTGTATCTGGGGTGCCGGCCGATGGGCGAATCTATTATGCAGTGCTCCCGCGGCGGTTTGCCGGTGGCCAGCGCGACATAGCGCTTCGTGACGGTCCTTCCGGCGAAGGCCTCGGAGAGCGCGCGGTGGGCCCGGTCCGTCTTCGCGATCACCATCACGCCGGCCGTGTCCTTGTCGAGGCGGTGCACGATTCCCGGGCGCTCGACGCCGCCGATCGAGGAGAGGTCTTTTAGATGATAAAGCAGCGCGTTGACGAGGGTGCCGTCGCTGTTGCCCGGACCGGGATGAACGACGAGACCCGCCGGTTTGTTGATGACGGCCAGGTCCCCGTCCTGGTACAGTATGTCGAGGGGGATGTTCTGAGGTTCCAGGTCGAGGGTTTCTGGCTCGGGAAACGATATGGCCACGATGTCGTCGGTATGAAGCCGGTGGTTGGGTTTCACGACCGCGCCGTTAACGACGATGCGCTCCTCGCGGATGAGCCGCTGGATCAGGCTGCGCGAGAGATCCATTTCGAGGGACCGTGTGAGGAAGCGATCGATGCGCTCGAGCTCGCCCTCTTCGGGTACCGATATTTCGATGTGTTCGCCGTTCATGATGCATTAAACCGGTGCGCCCGGCGGTACTCCGCGCGGGTACCGCAAAACCGCATTGCCTCCGCCGGATAAAATCCAGGCGTCGCCCTGGATACGGCTTCCCCTTGGAATGGAAGCCTGCCCGCAAGCAGGTCTGAATCCGTTCGAGCGCGGAATCGATGATCGATTATATATTGACTTCCTCGTCAGTCCATTCATTAATAACCGGCATGAATCTTGAAGCGGTACGCCTGTCCCTGGCCTCCCGGGCGGAAAAGCTCGCGGCGTATCCGGTCGAACACGCCGGAACGATCTATGCGTACACGAGCGCGCTCTATTTTATGGAGATCATCTATCTGATGGTCGCCATCGCCTTTCTCTACGGCAGGCTGCCGGCGGTCTTCGTCGGCTTCCTGCTTTCGGGCCTGCTCTGCGCGCAGCTCATCGGCCTGGCCATGAAAAAAGAGCCGTTCCGCAAGGCCCAGCTCCTTCTGATGGAAGTGCACGCCGCGTATTCGATTCCCTTCCTGATCGGCGCGCTCTCCGGCTCCCTGCCCGCGGCGGGTTACGATCTCGTTTTTACGGCCCTGCGTTGTGTCCTGGTCGCCACGGAGGTTTACGGCATATTCCTCTTCACCGACGAGCGCGTAAGGGCCTCCTTTGCCTAGACGTTCTCCGCGACCGCCATGCCGAATTCCGAGCATTTGAGGAGAGTCGCGCCCGCCATCTGACGTTCGAGATCGTAAGTCACGCGCTTCTGGTCGATGGTCTTTTCGATCGCCCGAACCAGCCTGTCGGCGGCCTCGCTCCAGCCGAGAAATCTCAGCATGAGCTCGCCCGATAGAATCAGGGAGCTGGGATTCACCTTGTCCTGGCCGGCGTATTTCGGCGCCGTGCCGTGCGTCGCCTCGAACACGGCCTCGCTGTCGCCGATATTCGCGCCGGGCGCCATGCCGAGACCGCCCACCTGCGCGGCAAGAGCGTCGGAAAGGTAATCGCCGTTCAGGTTGGGCGTGGCTATAACGTCGTATTCCTCGGGCCGCAGGAGGACCTGCTGGAACATGGAGTCGGCGATGCGGTCCTTTATCACGATTTTGTCGGCCGGCGCCTTTCCGCCGAATTTGTCCCACACCTCGTCCTCGGAAATCGTATGGTCCGAGAACTCTTCGCGGGCCAGTTCGTATCCCCAGTCCTTGAACGAACCCTCGGTGAACTTCATGATGTTGCCTTTGTGCACCAGGGTCACGCTCTTTCTCCCGTTCCGGATGGCGTACGTGATGGCGCTTCGCACAAGGTTTTTGGTGTTCGAGATGCTGATGGGTTTGATGCCTATGCCGGCGTCGAAGTCGAGACTCTGCCCCATTTCGCGGTTGAGGAACTCGATCACCTTTCTGGCCCCGTCCGTGCCCTGTTTCCACTCGATGCCGGCGTACAGGTCCTCCATGTTCTCGCGATAGATGATCATGTCCACCTTGCCGGGGTCCTTCACGGGGCTCGGAACGCCCGAAAAATAGCGGACCGGGCGAACGCAGGCGTAGAGTTTCAATATCTGGCGCAGGGCCACGTTGATGCTGCGGATGCCGCCGCCGACGGGCGTGGTGAGGGGGCCCTTTATCGCGACCTTGTATTCTTTGATGCGGTCTATGGTCTCGGCGGGGAGCCACTCCCCGGTGGTGTTGAAGGCCTTTTCCCCGGCGAGGACCTCCATCCATTCGATCTTTTTTTTGCCGCCGTAGGTCTTCTCGACGGCCGCGTCCAGTGCGATCTTCGTAGCGCGCCAGATGTCGGGGCCGGTGCCGTCTCCCTCGATGAACAGTATGACGGGATTGTCCGGAACCTGGATATTCCCGTGTTCGTAGCGTATCTTCTCAGCCTTCATAGTCGCGTACCTTCGATATCGGTTAGAGTTATGCCGCCCGGAGGCCGGCGGATCAGACGCATTTCCCGCACGCCGGGTATCGGCCTGAAGCGGCCCCGGGAAATGCATACACCATTTTGTGCCGGGCGGCGATCGGACGACGCGCCCCTCCCGAAAAACGCAAGTATGAAAACAGGCCTCCCTTTCTGCCAATTCTTTTTTGCCGCCCGAAATGTAAATTCGTTGCATGGCCGCATGCCCGGTGCATATGATGGATGGGCTGTCGCGCCCGCGGACGGCCTCCCGGTGCGGTACTATCCGCCCTCGCGGAGCGATCGAAGCCCGCCGGTCGACCGCCGGCATAAGCATTCGGCCGGCTTCTGCCGATAGGATAACTGATAAAACCCGTCGGACAAAAAAAAATCGGAAGGTGAGGCACAGCCATGGGCGAAAACGAAAACCTGAGCATAGACTTCTCCGAGCTCAAGTACCTCGAGCGCCAGCTCCACAACCTGAGCAGGCTCGTGGAGATCAACGGCATCATCAATTCCACCCTCGATATCGCAAAGCTCCTCACCCTCGTCATGGAGATCATCAAGGAGATAATGGACACGGAGGCCAGCACACTGCTCCTCTACGAGGAGGACACGCGCGAGCTCGTTTTCAAGGTCGCGCTCGGCGAGGCCGGCAAGGAGCTCCAGGAGCGGTACCGCGTCAGGGTGGGGCAGGGGATCGCCGGATGGGTGGCCGAACATTGTACGACGGTCTATATCAACGACGCGTATTCCGACGAACGCTTCGATCCCTCGTTCGACGCGAAGACGGGATTTACCACACGCTCGATGCTGTGCGCGCCCCTGCTCTTCAAGGGACGTCTCGTCGGGGTGATACAGGCCATCAATCCGCTAAACCGGCCGGGGTTCGACGATGAGGATGTGGTGCTTTTCAACGCCTTCGCGACGCAGTGCGTGCTGGCGGTGCAGAACGCCATCTTCTTCCAGAACGCGCTGGAGGAGGAGCGTATCAAGAACGAACTGGCCGCCGCGCACTCCATCCAGCAGTCGCTCCTTCCCGCGGTGAGCCGGCGTCATAAAGACGTCGCGATCGGCGCGCGTTCGATCTCCGCGAGAGAGATGGGCGGCGAGTTCTACGATATCTTTTTCCTAAAGGACGATTCCATCGCCGTTGCGCTCGGCGACCTGCACACCAAGGGGATACCCGGGGCGCTGTACGCTTCGGTGGTGAACGGGGCCGTAAAGGCGCTCTCGCACGGCAGGTCCGACAACCCGGCGGGAATCATCTCGTTTGTCCAGGACCTGGTTCGCGACCATATCGGCGAGAAACTCGGCCTCTCGCTTTTTTACGCGATACTGCGCTGCGAGGACGACACAATCCGTTTCGCGAGCACGGGCATAGCCTATCCCATCCTGGTGCGCGAGGCCGTCGCCCGCTATCTGCGCTTCGGAGCGGCGGCGGGAGAAAACGCCAGCAGAAACGTGAGTGTGAAGCTTAAAAAGGGCGACACGTTCGTCATCATCTCCGACGGGTTGATCAATGTGAAAAACCGCGCGGGACAGCTTCTGGGGCTGAACCGCGTAATGAAGCGTCTGGAGGGGAGCTTCGAGAGTCCGGACGCGGTCATCGAATCGCTGCTATCGCTTATGAATGAATTCACCGAGAAACTGGCGCGACGCGAGGACGTCTCGATCATAGTTTTTAAAATGGAATAGTTGAAGGCGCGAATACGAATTCGCGCCAGACGAATACGAATTAGCGCCAGACGAATACGAATTCGCGCCAGACAAACGCACATTCGCGCGTCACGAATGCACGTTCACCCCGCGCGTATGCGTCAGCGGCCGAAAACGCGTTTGAGTATCACGCGCAGGAAATAAAATTTGACGCGGGCCATCCGGCCGATTCTCCACGGTTTCGTAATTATCCGGTAAAACCAGTCCAGGCCCCGGTCCATAAAGAAGGTCGGGGCCTTTTTTATCTCGCCTGAAATGATGTCGATCGCGCCGCCCACGCCGATGAGCACCGCGTTTCTGAACTCGTTGCGGTATTTATCGATCCAGCGGTCCTCCTTCGGGAAGCCGAGCCCGACAAAGATGATGTTGGCGTTTGATTTGCGGATGGCCTCGACGACCGACTTCTCGCGTTCCGGGTTGAAATACCCGCCGTGCCTGCCGACTATGCGGATTTTCGGAAAGGACTTGTGAATGTTCGAAAAGGTCTTCTCGACTATTTCGGGCCGCGCGCCCACAAGAAATATCGAATACTCCTTGATCTCGGCGATGCGCACAAGATCCATGAGAAAACTGATGGGGGGAATGCGCTCCTTCAGAGGCGTCTTCAGAAAGCCGGCGGCCCACTGTAATCCCGCGCCGCTGGCCACATGCATCGAGGCCCTGCTCGAGATGAGCTGGAGGTCCGTGTTGGACCTGTAGCGCTGCAGCTTGTAAGGGTTGAGCAGGATGACGTGGTGCGTTCCGCCGGTTTCGATCATCTTCATGACCTTTACCACGGCCTGCGACCTCGTGACGTTGTCGATTCCGATACCGAGGATGTTGACGACGTTCGCGTCGTCGAGCTTTACCTGGTTGTATTCGAGGATGATGTCGCGCTCTTCCTTCCACGAGTCGTAGTATACAGAATCCTTGACCACCGCGTCCTCCCGTCACGTGCTTGTGGAACCGTCCCGCCGGCCCGCGTACCATGTACTATCGACAGGCGCGCCCGCGCCTCCGCTTTCGGCGGTGGAGGGCCTGCAGGATATCGATAGCGTTTGGATCACGGTATAAAATCGGCGTGAGTGGATTTTTTAATTGAAATAGATCGGTGTCAATACAAAAATACACGTTCCGGGTAAAGGGTCCCGGCGACAGACGGAGCGAAGAGGTGAGGATGGAAAGGCTGGATGAGGTGAGGTCGTTTCTCGAATTCGACCGTGCGCACGGCGGCTATGTCGAGCCGGCGGAGCGGTTGGATGCCGTTCGGGAACGGCTTTTCGACGTGCTCCACACGTACAATCCCGGCGTCATCGTCAAGGCGGGGCTGGGGAACGGGAAGCTCCTCGAGGAAATGGTGGGAAAGAGCGATGCGTACATCGTCGTAGTCGAGCCCTCCATCGGCTCCATCAGAGACTTCATGGGCAGGTGCGAGCCATCGGTTCGGGAGCGCGTGCGTTTCATAAACGGTGAGTTCCACGATTTCCCCGTCGACTATTACAAGGCCGATCTTCTGGTTTGCGTCGACTGCCTCGACATATTCGATTCGAGTCGCTCGATCGACGAGTTCAAGCGCGCCCTGCAGTTCGAGGGGATTCTCTTTCTGTGCACGGTGGTGCTCGACAACGAGGATACGGACGGCGTGTACGACGAGGTCATGCACGCGGTCTTTCCGCTGCACAACGACTTCTATCTTGAGGACGATCTCAAGACATTCCTGGAGCTCAAGGAGTTTCGTTTCATAAAGGGGAGCGTTCTGAAATTCCGGAAAGAACTCAGGAAAGAGGCCGCGTATTTCGGAAGGCACTTCGGGGATATGTCCGAATCGGCGATGCACGCGCTGCTGGAGGGAAACGCGGATCTCCTGCGGCGGCTCTACGCAATGGACGGGGATGCGCGCGTCGATGAGCCATACATGATCGGCTGTTTCATGCGGAACAAGCCCTCGTAACGGACCGGCCGCCGGGGGCGGCCGGGGAAGGGCATGGAATTACTTGGCCAGCATGCCGCCGTCAACCGGGATGATGGCGCCGGTCACGTAGTCGGACGCCTTAGAGGCCAGGAACACGGCAAGACCCTTGATATCGTCCTCCTCTCCCATCTTCGGGATAGGTATCTGAAAGAGTATTGCGTTTTTGATTTGCTCCATCTCGGGCCTGTCAAGATAGCCCATCATGTCGGTGTGGAAGAATCCCGGCGCGATCGCGTTGACGTAGATCTTGTAGCGCGCCAGCTTGATGGCCAGGTTCATGGTGAGCAGGTTGATTGCGGCCTTGGACGAGTTGTACGCTACGGCAGGATGCGCCTCCTCGATCGAGCCGCGGAAGCCCATCACCGACGAGATGTTGATGATCTTGCCGCCTCCCTTCTCCTTCATGATCTTCGCCGCTTCCTGCGAGAGAATCCAGACCCCCCTTACGTTCACGTCGAAGATCTTTTCCCACTTGTCCAGAGGGAAGTCGAGCGTGGGCGCACCCCAGGTAACTCCGGCGTTGTTGACCAGGATGTCGATTGTGCCGAATTCCTTTTTCGCGGTTTCAACGAGCGAACGTATTTCCTCCGGGGAACCCATGTCGCACTTGACCGGCAGGCACCTGACGCCGAGCCCGGAAATCTCCTCCGCCGTCTTCGTAAGTGTTTCGAGCTTTCGCGAGGCGACGATGATGTCGGCGCCCGCCTCCGCGAGGCCCGTGGCGATAAATTTCCCGATTCCTCTTCCGCCGCCGGTAACGACGGCCTTTTTGCCCTTCAGGCTGAACAGATCCGATAATTTCATGAGAACCTCCTCGGGGTAGCGTTTGATGAATTCGTTGAGAGCGGCATCCGGTGCGTCCGGGCGTGGGCGTCCGGCGCACCGTTGAATGATCGACCGATGGCGCATTCTGTCCACCATTATTTGAGCTATGACCGTCCGGCCCCCCGAAGGCATGCCCTTCGCTCCGTAAAAAATTGTTGACAATGGGCGGGCCGGAACGGTTATGTAAATCACTGCGCGTCGCGATCGAAAGCGGGCATTCCGGTTTTCGGTCGCGCGGCACGGGGCAGCACTGGGGCGATTAGCTCAGTTTGGTTAGAGCGCCTGCTCGACACGCAGGAGGTCATTGGTTCGACTCCGATATCGCCCAACTTCTCTCAATTCAGGGGTGCCGTTAATTGTCCAGCGAAGTCAAAGTTACCCTCCCGGACGGATCCTCTCTGCCGGTCGAAGCGAATTCATCAATCTATGAGATCGCCGGTAAAATCGGCAAGAAACTCCAGAAGGCGGCGCTGGTAGCCGCCGTAAACGAACGGCCGGTCGACCTGTCGTTCCGTCTCGAGGGCGATTCGGGACTGACGCTCTTTACCTTCGCCAGTCCCGAGGGGAAGGATGCCTTCTGGCATTCGGCCTCGCACCTCATGGCGCAGGCGGTGAAGCGGCTTTTCCCCGCCGCGAAGCTCGCCATAGGCCCCGCGATCGAAAACGGATTCTACTACGATTTCGAGGTCGAGAGGAATTTTACACCCGAGGACCTCGCGAAGATCGAGGCCGAGATGGCGAAGATCGTCGCGGAAGACATCGAGATCGTCCGCGAGGAGATGCCGCGCCGTAAGGCAATGGACTACTTCTCCTCCATCGGCGAGAGCTACAAGGTCGAGCTTCTGGAGGATCTGCCGGACGGCGCTGTCTCGCTTTACCGCCAGGGTGATTTCGCCGATCTCTGCCGCGGGCCGCACCTCCCGCGCACCTCGTACATAAAGGCCTTCAAGCTCCTTTCGATCGCCGGGGCGTACTGGCGCGGCGACGAGAAAAGGCCCATGCTGCAGCGAATCTACGGTACGGCATGGCCCACAAAGGACGAGCTCGAGGCATACCTGAAGCACCTCGAGGAGGTCGAAAAGCGCGACCACCGCAAGCTCGGCAGGGAGCTCGACCTCTATTCGGTTCACGATGAGACCGGAGCCGGGCTCATCCTGTGGCATCCGAAGGGGGCGCGCCTGCGCCATATCATTGAGACCTTCTGGCGCGAGGAACATTACAGAAACGGCTACGAGCTGGTGTACTCTCCCCACATCGGAAAATCGACGCTCTGGAACACCAGCGGACACCTCGGCTTTTACAGCGACAACATGTATTCACCGATGGACATCGACGGGCAGGACTATTACGTAAAGCCCATGAACTGCCCCTTCCATATAATGATATACAAGAGCCGGGGATGGTCGTACCGCGATCTGCCCCTGCGCTGGGCGGAGCTGGGCACCGTCTACCGCTACGAGCGCAGCGGCGTTCTGCACGGCCTGCTGCGCGTGCGCGGCTTCACCCAGGACGACGCCCATCTGGTGTGCCGTCCGGACCAGATGCCGGAGGAGATCGACCGTGTGCTCGCCTTCTGCCTTTATATGCTCCGCTCGTTCGGTTTCTCCGATTTCAAGGTGTATCTTGCCACAAAGCCCGGTGAGAAGTTCGTGGGCGACGAGGCGATGTGGAGCGAGGCCACTCAGGCGCTCAGGGAATCGGTGGAGCGGGCCGGTATCGACTACGAGATTGACGAAGGCGGCGGCGCCTTCTACGGTCCCAAGATCGACATAAAGATAAAGGACGCACTGGGCCGAGAGTGGCAGTGCAGCACCATACAGTTCGACTTCAATATGCCCGAACGTTTCGACGTCACGTACGTCGGAAGCGACGGGCAGAAACACCGTCCCTATATGATCCATCGCGCGCTCCTGGGCTCCATCGAGCGCTTTGTGGGGGTGCTCGTGGAGCACTTTGCCGGGAAATTCCCGCTGTGGCTTTCTCCGGTCCAGCTTACGCTTCTCAACGTTGTTTCGGAAGCCGCGGAGCACACCGCCCGTCTGCGAGACGAGTTGACGCGTGGCGGTCTGCGTGTGGAGGCCGATCTTCGCGAGGAGACCATCGGCTACAAGATACGCGACGCGATCGAGAAGAAAGTGCCCTTTATCGGCGTCATCGGCAAGAAAGAGATGGAGAGCGATTCGGTGTCGGTGCGCAGAAGGGGGGAAAACACCTCGAAGACCATGCCCGTCGGCGAATGTATCGCTCTGCTGGAAAGGGAAGCGGCTCAAAAGTCATAAAAAAGTCACCCCGGCAGGCATCCGCATCTGGAAATTTTCTTGATTAATAAAGGCATATGCTGTCATGGTGGCTCATTGCCGGATTTTATCGAATCCCGGCGGGCAGGGTATTCGGCGCAGGTTTTTTTCCGCCCACCCCGCCTCTGGCCCGTAAAGGCCGGTTTTTTTATTCTTTGCTCGAAGGCGGAAGGAGGTTTCGCATAGACAAATCAGATATAAAACGCTACCGGATCAATGATCAGATCAGGGAGGCCACGGTGCGGCTTGTCGGCGAGGATGGGGGACCCCAGATCATTCCCACCGAGGAGGCCATGGCGATCGCCCGGAGCAAGGAAATGGACCTCGTCGAGATTTCTCCGGATCAGGATCCGCCTGTCGTCAAGATCATTGATTTCAGCAAGTTCCGATTCGAGCAGATTAAGAAGGCCAAAGAGGCCAAAAAGAAGCAAAAGGTCATCCATGTAAAGGAAATCAAATTCCGACCTTCAATCGATTCGCACGATTACCGGCACAAGGTCAATCACGCGCGGGATTTTCTGGAGAAGGGCGATAAGGTGAAATTCACCCTGATGTTCCGCGGGAGGGAGATCGTCCACAACGAACTCGGATTCAAGGTAATGGATAACATCCAGAAGGATCTCGAGGAATTCGCCCAGGTCGAGAAGAAAGCCTCGATCGAAGGCAGGAACATAACGATGATAATGACGCCCATGCCGTCGGTGGCCAAAAAGTAACGGCGGGGCTTAGCAGAGCGAGGAGACAATGCCCAAAATAAAGACGAACAGCGGTGCCAAAAAACGGTTCAAGATCACCAAAAACGGAAAGGTGAAACGGGCCAACGGATATAAGAAACACCTGCTTGAGGCGAAATCGTCCAAGCGGAAAAGGCAGCTTCGCAGCCCGAGCCTGGTACACGAAACCGAGCTGGACCGCGTACGGCGCATGCTTCCGTACGGCTGATGAGCCGGGGACACACCGATTACTGAAACATATCGAGAGGAACAGTTATGCCACGTGCAACAACCGGTAAGGTACACCATAAACGGCGCGAGAAGATCTTAAAGGATACACAGGGCTTCTTCGGCGCGCGCAAAAACCTTTTCAGAACGGCGAAGGACGCCCGTCGCAAGGCCCTGCAGAATTCATACAAGGACAGAAGGCGCAAGAAAAGGGATTTCAGGACCCTGTGGATCATACGCATCAACGCGGCCGCGCGCCTTAACGGCATCTCCTACAGCAGACTGATCGCGGGGATGGAAAAGGCCGGAATTACCATGAATCGCAAGCTTATGGCTGATCTCGCGGTGAGCGATCCCAACGCCTTCGCCCGGATCGTAAGCGCGGTCAAGGAAAAGGCATCCTGAGCAGAGTATGTTCCGGAACCTCGGCCTGAGCGCCGGGAGTACATCATGTGTGTGAAAAAAAGCGCCCTCCTTGCGGCGCTTGTTTCATTTCTGGCGGCCGCGGCCGGTTCGTACGCCTCCATGCCCCATACTGAAACCATCGGCACCCTCCCGGAAGGGACCATGGATCTGCTCGTAAATGAAGAATTCTTTTCCCACGGCGGTGGCTTCCGCCGCGACACTTTCGGCATCGGATTCGGTATCCTGGACAGCCTGTCGGCGCAGGTGTATTTTCAGTATCTGCACGACGGGCTCGCTTCCGCCCGTAATGCCGAGCTGGGGGATACCTTCGTTCGTCTGTGGTGGTACGCGGGCGGCGCCGCGGACGGCTCGCTGCGCTGGGGTCTGCTCGCGCTCTTCCGCTTTCCCACGGGTCCCAACGCGTACACGCAGGAGCGCTGGCGCAACCTGGCGCTTGGAAACAACGAGCTTAAGCTGGGCCCCGTGGCGCAGTACGAAGCGGGCCCCCTTTTTTTACACGCAAACCTTTTCTGGGTGTTCAGGGAGAAGGACCGGGAGGGTTTTTACAGCGGATTGTATCTCAATCCGGCGGAGAAGGAAACATATCGGAAGCTGTTCGGGCTTAACTTCGCGGAGGACGGCGCTTTCCTGAGCGGAAAGCGTCTGGCGAACGATTACGCGGCCGCCTCGTTCGCCCTGAACACCGACGCGCTCTATCCGCTCATCCCCTGGGCATCGGTGTATGCTTCCCGGCGATTCACCCGGATCGACGATGATAGAGAGCGTATTCCGATTGAAGGAGCCCTGGTGAATCCGCTGCTCTTTTCCGCGGGCGGGCGTTACTTTTTCTCGTACAACGCGTTCGTCGGGGTGTCCGCGACGATGAGCGCCATCCGCAGGCGGTCTTTCCCCGGCGAAACGGTCGGCCTTGAGCTTAGGCTCCAATTTTAACATAAAAAAACTTGATTATATTTTGCCCCTGTGCGTATACTAGAGGTGTCGCTAAAAAAGAGAGGACCGGCGTACTTTATCTTTTTTAATGTAGAGAGTTGTTACTACCGCCGAAAATATGGTAAGGGAGAGCGGAAGGCCGCGCTCCGACCTGCTTTTGGCTGGCGCGCTTGTTGCCGTTCCTGACAACGACCGGGTGCCAACAATAACGATGGAGGTATCAAAGGAATGATTTCCATGCAGCAGCTCGAGGAGCTTGAAAGCAGGATTATAAAGGCGCTGCAGCTTATCGGCGACCTGAGGACCGAAAACGCGCGGCTTGAATCCGACAACGAGTCACTCAAAGTCGTAGCCGAAGAGGCGAAGCTGAGCCTTGAGGAAAAGGAACAGGAACTGGCCCGTATACAGCGCGAGCTGGATGACGCCACGAGGGAACTCGCCGAACTCAAGGGAAAGGAAGACGTACTCGAGAAGAAGATCATCGAACTGCTCGGCAAGATGGACGCGCTGAAGAGCGGCTCGGCGCCTATCATCGGGGGGGGGACTCCCGTGGAACGGCCTCTGGTCCGCGAGTCGGCCCCGAAGAGCGAGGCGCGCGTCGCTCCCGCGCCCCCTCCGAGGGAAGAGGTAAGCGTCGAGACCGTCCGCGGCGGGGACGACATCGTCATTTCAGACAAGGATGATGATATCATCATCATCGACGATGATACGGCGCTTGCCGACGCCGACGTTAAAGTCGAGACCGTACCCGACAAAGCCGGCGGCGAGGACGAAATCATTCTGCTCGATGAGGGCGCCGACGAAATCGTCATCGACGATGTCGAGAGCGACCTGGTCATCATCGACGAAACCGAAAAGTCAAAACCGTCCAAGAAGAAGAAAGGCGAGTCCTTCGACGAGCTTTCAATGGACGATGATTTTCTTATCATAGAAGAAGACGGAAAGTAAGCGCGCGAGCGCTACGGGCCGCGGAGGGAGGTTGCCGGTGGAGAACAGGGTCAAGGTTTCCATCTATGGCGGTACCTATTCGATCCAGGGTGATGCGGCGCCCGAATACATCGAGCGCCTTGCCCGCCTGGTGAACGAGCGGATGGAGGAGGTCGGCCGCAGCCTTTCCAGCGGCACGCCGCTGCAGGTGGCGATTCTTGCGGCCCTCAATATCGCCGATGAGTATATGCAACTGAGGGATCTCAAGGTTGGGCTTACCGGGGAGCTCGAACAGAAGACGAGGCAGCTCATCTCGCTTCTTGACGAGGGTCTTATCGGAGATATTTTCTCCAGAATTGAAGACTCGCACCCCGGTCCTCCTCTCTCCTGACGCGCCAGCCCGCACGATGGCGGAGACACAAGCGGCCGTATTTACGGCGAGTATAGGCCGGTTGTTTCCGTCATTCACAGTCAGCGTGTTCCGATTTCCAATCTTTTCCTTTACCTTCCAGGGCGACTCCACTATAATGCTCCGGCCGGTTCCGTTTATTTTTTACACTTTTTACTATTAAATGGGTATTCAGAGTAACGGATGAGCGAAGTGCCCGTGGTCATCGGTGACGAGGAACTCGTCAGGCGGTTCAGGGAGGGCGAGCAGAAGGCTTTCGATGAACTGTACGAGCGATATGCGCCCCGCCTCAAGCGTCTCATCGTCTATTCCCTCGGCGACGCCGACGAGGCCGAGGACGTTCTGCATGATGTGTTCATGAGGGTTTTTCTGCATATCGATTCGTTCAATACCGAAATGGCCTTCTCGTCGTGGATTTATCGTATCGCCGTCAACTGCTGCAAAAATTTCCGAAAGAAGCATATGCACGACAGGCTGACGGTCGCCGGGGACCAGATGGACGGCATCAACTCTCCGGATGGCTCCCCCGAGGATCTGTACCTGAAGGAAGAGGACATGCGCGAGTTCTATCTGGCGGTGGACTCGCTCAAGGAAAAGTTCAGGACCGTATTTCTTTTAAGGTTCGATCACGGGATGCAGTACAGCCAGATTTCAAGTATACTCGATTGTCCGGATCGCACTGCTAAATGGCGGATGCAGAAGGCCGTGGAGAAGAGCGTTGACCGGCCTAAATGCCGGTAT
>JAGODA010000363.1 GCA_017998475.1 Spirochaetota bacterium
CGAACGACAGCCCGCGAGCGACCGCGTCCCCTCCGAGACGGAGTGCCGCGCGCTCATCGAGGAGCACGGCATGCTCCCCAACATCGTGGCCCATTCCGAGGCGGTGATGCGCGTCGCCGCCGCGATCGTCGATGATCTCATCGACCCGGACGAGGTCGAGCGCCCCCTCGTGGTCGCCGCCGCCCTCCTGCACGACATCACCAAGACCCGCGCGCTCGAGACGAAGGAGCGCCACGACGAATCCGGCGGGGCACTCGCGCGCTCGCTCGGCATGGAGCGCATCGCCGAGATCATCGAACAGCACGTCTTTCTGAAAGACTTCGACCCCGAAGGCCCGCTCCTGGCAAAGGAAATCGTCTACTACGCCGACAAGCGCGTGATGCACGACACGGTCGTTTCGCTCGACGAGCGCGTTGAGGACCTTGTGGTCCGCTACGGCACCACGCCCGAGCGCGTGGCCCTCATCCGCAAAAACCTGGAGTACGCGCGCGCGGTGGAGGCCAAGATCGCCCGCCGCATGAGGTCCGGCACGGGCGGGCTCGCCGCCCTTTCGGAACGCGCCGATGGCTGAGCGCTTCCTTATACTCGACTTCTACGTGGACGAGCCCGCCTGCCTGGGCGTGCCCCCGTTCGTCGCGCCTTACCCGCGCTACATACTCGGCGCGCTCCTCGACGCGGGCGTTCCCCCCGAATCGGTCGACTACCTCACCGTCGACGCTCTCCGGGGATCCGCGTACCTGCTCCAGGAGCGCTACGACGCGGCCTTCGTGGTCGGCGGCGCGGTGGTGCCGGGCAAGTACCTCGGGCACCGCATAGGGACCCTCGCCGAGGTCCTCCGGGCCGTGGACGGAAACCCGCGCCAGGAGTTCGCGGTGGGGGGGATGATCGCGCCGCTCGTGGCGCGGGAAAAACGGCCCAACTGCCTGCCGGTGCTCCGCGACATCGAGATGTACGCGTACACGCGGGCCCGCGGCGAAGCCTCGGACGAACGGCGCACCGCCGCGCATGTGGCCCGATGGGCCGTCGGCGGGGCCGCGCTCGCGCGCCGGCATCCCGACCATCCGAACATCATCTGCGAGATCGAAACCTACCGCGGCTGTCCGCGCCTTTCGCACTGCTCGTTCTGCTCCGAGGGCGCGACGCACGAGCTCGAGTTCCGCGACGAGGGCGACATCCTGTCCGAAATCGACGCGCTGATCGCCGCGGGAGTCAGCCGATTCCGCGTGGGGCGCCAGGCGGATATTTTACAGTACCGCACCCCCTTCGCCGAGTTCCGGGGCGGCTTCCCCCGGCCGTCGGTGAGAGCGGTCCGGGGCCTCTTCGGCGAGCTTAAAAAGCGGCGCGACACGGGGGCCATCCGCGTGCTGAACATCGACAACGGCAACCCCGGCACACTGGCGAACTTCCCCGACGAATCGGCGGAGATTCTCGAGGCGATCGTCGACGCGATCACGCCGGGCGACACGCTCGCCATGGGCGTCGAGTCGCTCGACCCGGAGGTCATCGCGCGTAACGGCCTCAAGGTGAACGCGCGCGAGCTGCTGGAGGCCGTGCGCCTGGTGAACGACATCGGCGGCCGGCGCGTGGAGGGACTGCCGGTGCTGCTTCCCGGTATCAACCTGATCCACGGCCTTCCGGGGGAGAGCATGGACACCTTCAGGCACAACTACGAGGGGCTCGCCGCGATCGCCGGGGAGGGGCTCATGGTGAAGCGCATCAACATCCGCAAGCTCCTCCCCTATCCGGGCACCGCCGCCGGCGAGGCCTTCCGCGAGCCGTCGGCGAAACTGCGCAACCGCTACGAGTATTACAAGAAGCGCATCCGCGACGAGATCGACCGCGTGATGCTCCAGCGGGTGTACCCCGCGGGCACGGTCCTGCGCGAGGCGCTGGTGGAGGAGCGGCGGCACGACTGGTCGCTCGCCAAGCAGATCGCCAGTTATTCGATAACCGCGACGATCCCCGCGCCCCTGCCGCTCAAAAGCTTCGTGGACGTGATGGTGGTCGGCCACCGCGAGCGCTCGGTCGCCGCCCTGCCCTGTCCGCTTCGCGTGAACGAGCTCCCCGCGAAGGCGCTGGAGATCATCGCGGGAGTCGGGAAGAGGAGCGCGAGCGAGCTGGTGCTCCGCCGGCCCTTCGCCGGGAAGGACGACGTGCGGAGGGCCGCGCCCGCCATACCGGAGGCCGTGCTCGACGGCATGGCCTTCGGCTGAGCGGCGCGGCCGCGGAGGCGCGTCAGTATTTCTTGCGCTCCTTGTTGTGGTTCAGCCGGTTCATGACGTAGAGGGCCGCGTAGCCGCCGATGAAGCCGGCGATGAGGTTCACCCCGGTATCGTAGACCAGGAAGCGCAGCACCCGGATGGTGATGTCCAGCAGCAGGCGGTCCAGGATGAAGCCGCCGATGAGCGCGCCTATAACGCCCACCACGAGCCCGCCGATATAGCCGCCCAGCAGGTCGCGCCGCTTGAGGTAGTAGAAGATCCACGACACCAGCGCGCCCAGCGCGACGTAGAGCACGATGGCGAGCAGTTTCATCAGAAAGCTTATCAGTTCGTCCGACATGGCATGTCCCCCGACAGTGAAGTATTCTACTCGGGCGCGAAAAAGAGCTCGCCCTTCCCCTTCCGTATGATCCGCATGTCGCCGTCCGAGAAATCCACGACCGTGGACGGCTCCGATATCTTCGGCCCGCAGTCGATGACCAGGTCGACCTCGTTACGGTACACCTTTTCGAGGTCGTCCGGTTCTATTATATATTCGCCCGCGGCCGTGCTCACGCTCGCGGAGATGATAGGCCTCCCGAGCGCGCGCACGATCTCGCGCGCCACGTTGTTGTCGGGAATCCGCACGCCGATCGTCTTCTGCTGGGATATGGCTATTTTCGGAACCAGCCGGCTCGCCTTGAAGACGAAGGTGTAGGGCCCCGGCAGGGACTTCTTCATGGTCTTGAAGGCCCGGTCCGAGATGTTTCGCGCGTACTCGTGCAGCTCGCCGATCTCGGAGAACACAAAGCTCAGCGGCTTGTTTCTGGCAATCTTTTTAATATGATAGATCCGCTCGATGGCGCGGCGGTCGTTGATGTCGCAGCCGTAGGCGTAAACGGTGTCGGTGGGGTAAATGATGACGCCCCCCTCCTCCAGCACCTCCCGGGTTTTCTGGATGAGCCGCTTCTGCGGGTTCTGTTCGTTGATGACGAAAATCATGATATTTCTGCCTTTCGGCGCCTCCGGCCACCGCCTCTTATGGCATCCCGGGGCCCCGGTATATCTATCGGCAGGCGCGGGGGGGCGGGATTAGCGGACAAAAAAGGCTTTTGCAAGAATGCCGCTTGCAAAAGCCTTCTCCCCGGCACACACCCGGGAGTGTAATGGATTATCAATCACT
>JAGODA010000033.1 GCA_017998475.1 Spirochaetota bacterium
GCACTTTGAATGGAGGCTCCCCATTATTAAAGGTGGGCTGCCACAGGCTGAGGGCATTTAAAAACCCCCGCCATGGGCGGGGGCTGTAATCCTTATAACGATCCGGTTGGATCAGTAATCGGACATAGATGCCCGATAGCCAATGCCCACGTAAAAAGCGAGATCGAACGATGATTTGTTGTCAGTGTCTCCCTTTACGCCGTTGACCTTCATCTCTGAGAACTGATTATTAGTGAGATTATAGCCAAAACGGCCTTCCAGATCAAGGAAAATCCCTTCGCCTATGGGCATATAATAACCGAGAATACCATTTGCCCATAGATCAATATCTTTTTCCCACTCGTATTCATTTCCTCCGTCTTTTATTTTTTCGGTTGCAATCAGATATTTCCCCGAGAGTCCTGCGCCGACATAGAGACCGCCCGCGGCGGCGAATTTCACTGATACCATGGGTAGAAGAAACTGATTGAAATGGCCATTCTCACCATCAATTTCCGCTTTTAAGCGCTGGTATTCCAATCCAAATCCCAGCCAAATGCGGTCATAATTCAAGTTGTATTCACCCTGTACCGCCAGGCCACGTGCCTCAAGATCATCTTGAATAAAAGAAGTATCCTCAAAACTCGTGGTTGAAACCGGAATATACCCAACCTTCAAAAACACGATATCCGTTGTCATGGTCTGGGCCTGCGCGCCGAACGCGAAGGCGAACACGAAGGCGAGCACCGCAAGTACCGCGTAAAACTTTCTCATGGAATGTCCTCCATTTGTTAGTGATTATAATGATTGATTGAAACTGAGTGTAAATGCGGTTGCCGTCCCGGCCAAACCTGGCGGTACGGGAGAAGCGTTGCCCCCTCTCCCCGGCAACCCCTGTTTGTACGGGGAATAATATACACACAATGCGGGGACCAGGCAAGCCTTTTTATCGCGTATCGGAATGCGTGCGAAAGCGTGTACAGGAAATTTGCGTGAGTCGGAACCGGGTAGCAAGGCGGCGCCGGATGCCGCTTTTACGCGAGCGCGTCGAAGAAGGTGCCGGGCTGATATGAGAGGTAGCGGTTGGCGAACACGCGTCCCCTCGACGAATATTCCGGTGCCGGAGAGTTGAAGAGTTCGCCGAGCAGGCGCTGGCGCTCTTCCGGCGACGGAGTGATATAGGTCGCGTGCGACTCGGTCTGGCGCATGATGCCGTGAATCGGCGTCACCTTCCCGGCGTTGTAGGCCGGCCACAGGAAGGCCTTCTCCGAAACGATCCGGTTGCTCTGAAGGGAGGAGAGCTGAATCTCAGCTATGCCGGAAGAGATCTTCATACTCACTGTATCGGCACGGAGTGGAGGAATCTTGAGTGCGCGATGCGTCTCAGCCGAGTTACCTGCCGGCGGGCCGTCCGCCGAGCGCGCGGCGCACCATATCGTACTCGCCCTTCGCGTTCCAGAAGGTAAAGCCGCTCACACCGCTGTCGCGAACGGCGCCCGTCTGGGCCCGTATGTACCCCGGACCCCATGTGGGAGAGAGCATCTTGAAGGCCTGCAGATAGGGGCGGATCGGAGCGCCCTCGCCGGTGATAACGCGGGCCCTGATGCCGCTGTCCAGAACGATCCTGTACGGGTGCTCGTCACCCGGAAAGCGCCGGTAATACCGGCCGCCGAAATGGGACGGGTATACCATGGGGCATACCGCATCGACAATCGACGCGATCACCTCCGCGTCCTGGCCTATCCAGTTGCCGAAACGGTACATGGCGTTGAAGCCGTAGATGTCCACCGAAAGAGGGACGGGGATCGCGCGCTTGGCGCGCTCGAGGAAATCACCGATTACCTCGGACTTGAACCCGTCTTCGAATCGGCGGTGCCGGTAACGGCACAGATGCGTGGGACCGTCCGAGGGGAAGCGTATATAGTCGAACTGTATCTCGTCGAAGCCGAGAGCGGCCAGCTCGCGTGAAATTGATATGGTGTAGTCCTGCACCAGGCGGGAATGCGGATCCACCCAGTATTCGCCCTCGGCGCCGCGCCACGGTGCGCTGGTGCGCGCGTTCCAGATCGCGTGCCGGTTGCCGTCATACCGGAAGAGATTGGGGTCCTTGAACACGACCACGCGGGCTATGGAGTGTATGCCCTCGCGCCGAAGCGAGGCGGTCAGTGTCCGGACGTCGACCGGTTTCCGCACGGCGCCGGCGCCGCGGGCGATCTCGTTATCGGTGGTAAAATGCAGGTTCCCGAAGTCGTCCTTCATGTCGATGACCATGGCGTTCATCCCGCATTCCTTGATCTCCTCGACGAGTCCCGCCATGTTCCGCCTGATCGCGGGCACGCTCGCGTAGAGCGCCCTTTTACCGGCGGTGCGGTCGCGAAGATCGTTTTCCCTCCGTGTTTCGGGAAGGTCGACGCGGTAAAGAAGCGGAGGGTATTTCCCGTTTCTCTCGGCAACGAGAATGGCGAGCGGTTTTTCGCCGCGCGGCACGCGGCGCATGATGTCGGTTATCGAGAGAACGCTCCACGCGCCGGTGCGCGAGTTGAAGCGCCACGCCTCGCCATCGGCGCATAAATAGATTGAATCGCCCATCGCGGTGAGATTGTCGACGAGGCGAAACGTCTTCCCTTCCGGGGTCGACATGGCCTTCCACGAGCGCCCGCCGTCGCGCGAGGCGAACAAGCCGCCGTCGAAATTCATCGCCGCGTACACCAGGGCGGGGTTCGACGGATCGGCGGCGATGGCGCCCGTCTCCTCGTAGAATACCATGTCTTTCGAGTACGGCTCCACCGGAAGGCCCGTCGAGGATGCCGTCAGGCCGCGCTCCGTTACCCGGTATACTCCGTGGAACGATGTCCCGGCGAAAAGAGCGCCCCCGGCGCCGAAGGCGAGCGCGGTTATATAGTGGTTGTGCTCGAGCGATTTCATCGGGACGCCGGCCCAGCTCAGTCCGCCGTCATGCGAGCGGTAGAGAGCGTGCTTGGTCGCAAGTGCGAGCGAACCCGGCCGCGTGCCGTCCGCGGCGAAGGCGGTTATCTTCCTGTACCGCTCGGGATGGAGCTCGGAGCGCAGCCTGAACACGTCGCCATTCAGCGCTTTCCATCGTGAGGCGCCGTCGGCCAGCGTGAAGAGTCCGTTCTCGCGGGAGACGAGGTACATGTTCCCGTAAGGATCAGAATGCATTCCGAGGGGAACGAGGGTCTCCGGCAGGCCGCCGTTCAGGCGCTCCCAGTTCTTTCCATTGTCGGTGGAGACGAGCACGCCGCTTTTCCCGGATAGCAGAAAAGCCCTGGCTCCGGCGGCGGACGCCGGGGCGATGGACGAAAGGATGAAGAGAAGCGCGCCGAGCGTTTTAATAACGCTCATTGAACATTTCCCGGTTGAGGATTACGTAGGTGTAGCCCTGTTCGGTGAGGAAGAGCTGACGGTTGTGCGCGAACTTCTCCTCAACGCTGTTGGAGGTGATGATGGTGTAGAAGTAGGCGCGGTTTTCTCCCTTTTTCGGCCTGAGTATCCGTCCCAGCCGCTGGGCCTCTTCCTGGCGGGAGCCGAAGGTCCCGGAGACCTGTATGGCGACGTTCGCGTCGGGGAGATCGATCGAGAAATTAGCGACCTTCGATACGATGAGCACTTTTATGGCGCCCTTCTTGAAATCGGAGTACAGCGACTCGCGTTCCGAAATCGGGGTGGCCCCGGTGATGAGCGGGAACGCGAAACGCCGGGCAAGCTCCTCGAGCTGCGATATGTACTGGCCGATGATGAGTATACTCGCTCCGCGATGGTGCTCGAGCAGGGCCCGAGCGACCTCTATTTTTTCCTCATTTTCCGATGATATGCGGAATTTCTCGCGATCCTTCGCGATTGAGTAGTGGTAGCGCAGGTGCTCGGGAAGCTCAATTCGGATCTCGGTGCAGATGGCCTCGGCGATCCAGTTGGATTTTTCGAGGATCTTCCAGGGCATGTCGTATTTCTTCGGGCCGATCAGGCTGAACACATCGGCCTCCATCCCGTCCTCGCGGATGAGCGTGGCCGTGAGTCCGAGCCTGCGCTTCGACTGGATCTCGGAGGTCATTCGGAAGACCGGCGCCGGGAGCAGGTGCACCTCGTCGTATATGATCAGCCCCCAGTTCTTCGAGCGGAACAGGTCGAAGTGCAGGAAGCCCTCGTTCTTCTTCTTCCGGTACGTGAGGATGTTGTATGTGGCCACCGTGACGGGCTTTACCTCTTTTTTCTCTCCGGAAAATTCACCGATCATCTCGGGGGGGATGTCGGTCTTGTCCAGCAGCTCCTCCCGCCACTGGCGGATGGCCACCGTGTTCGTTACCAGGATGAGCGTCTCGGTCTGAAGCAGGGCCATCGCGCCGATTCCCACCATGGTCTTTCCCGCGCCGCACGGGAGCACGACCACGCCGCTGCCGCCATCAGGACCTCCGCCGCGATAGTAGGCGTTAACGGCGCTTTGCTGGTAGTCGCGGATGACGAACGGATTGCCCGACAGCGCGACGGAGCGGAGATTGAAAACGAGCGGATCGCCTTCCTCGTACCCGGCCGTGTCCTCCACGGGGAATCCCATCTTTATCAGCGCCTGCTTTATATGCCCGCGCAGATCGGCGTTGATCTCGACGGTGTGCTCGTCGACCGGGGCGGTTATGAACGACTGGATCTTCCTGTCGCGCACGATCTCGTTGAGCAGCAGGGTGTCCGAGGAAACCAGAAGCATCCGGTCGTCTTCGCGGACAAGCCGTATGAGCCCGTACCTGCGCATCTGTTCGGCGATCGTGGTAAGGACGATCTCGGGGATGTCGTACCGGGAATAGTTTTTAAGGGCGCCGACGATCGCTTCCGTGTTCAGGCCGGCCGAGGCCGCGTTCCACAGGGAAAGAGGGGTGACCCGGTACGTATGGATGTGCTCCGGGCTTTTCTCGAGTTCGGCGAATGGCGAGATGGCGTCGCGCGCGTTCTCGAATTCGGGATTGTCCACCTCGAGCAGGATCGTATTGTCGCTCTGAACTATGATGGGTTTGTTGTTGGTCATTATCGTGGCGCGGTGAGCTTCTCCAGTGTTTTAAGTTCGCGGCGCAGCCTGCGCTTTACGCCGGGTGTGAATAAAAGCCCCAGAAGGAATCCGAATGGACCGAGCGGCAGCCGGATCGCCGCCTCCGCGTCGATTCGGGTGATGCCGCCGATTTCGCTGAACGAATACGTCCACCGGTATTCCGCCAGCGGTCCCCTGATCTGTTTGAGCTCCGCCGAGATGCCGGTTACGGTGGTGTATTTGAGCCGTGCCGACGGCCTGATAAAAATGGGCAGCCAGAGACGCGTGTCGGCGATCTCCAGCCCGATCTCGCTCCTGGCGATCCTGGCGCCCCGCAGTTCCTTTTTTATCCCGGCGAGCGCGGAGACGCTCTCGAAGTGCCTGAAGGTTTCCACGGGAGCGCCGCCTACGGTTGTCCGGAGTCGTACTGTCGTCATCGTCAGACCACCAAAGGGGGAATTGTCGGCGTATGCGCTCGTTTTGTCAAATAATTTAACTCGGCCTTTCGTCCACCCGGACAACCGCGCCGAACATGCGTCACGGTGTCTGCCACGGGAGGTCGAAAGAGGCCGCCGCCGGGAAGAACGACACGACTATTAATTACTTGCACGAAAATGATATATTTATAATAATATAACCATAATGGCGGCGTGATGTTCAATGTTCTGGTCTGATCTCGCGGGGGTTGCCATGATGAAGACGGCCTTCCTGTACGATGACATTTTTCTCGAGCACGAGACAGGGGAGGGGCATCCGGAACGCGCGGAGAGGCTGCGCACGATGCTCCGCCGGCTTGAGTCCGGCGGATACCTGGAAAGGCTCGTGCGCGTTCCCGTTCGCGCGGCCGAGGACCGCCATCTCGAACTTATCCACAACAGGGACTATATCGAGCGCGTCAGACGGGGGGTCGAGTCCGGGGACGAGTATTTCGACTCTGTCGATAATACCGTATGCGCGCGCACATATCATGTGGCGCGGTCGGCGGTCGGCGGTTGTCTGAACATGTGCGACGAGGTGATGAGCGGAAGGGCGACTAACGGTTTCTGCGCGGTGCGGCCGCCCGGTCACCACGCGGAAAACCGCAAGGCCGGAGGGTTCTGTTTCTTCAACAATGTCGCGATCGCTGCGCGTTATGTCCAGTCGGAATACGGGATCGCGCGGGTAGCCATCGTGGATTGGGACGTTCACCACGGAAACGGCACGCAGGACGCGTTTCAGGACGACGACTCGGTGTATTATATCAGCCTCCATCAGTATCCCTACTACCCGGGGACGGGGGCGGAGACAGACATCGGCTTCGGCCAGGGGATTGGCTATACCCTCAACATCCCGGTAAAGGCCGGGAGCGGCAACAGTTATTATCTGCAGGCCTTCAACGAGAGGATTATACCCGAGCTCGAACGGTTCAGGCCGCAGGTCGTGCTCGTCTCAGCAGGCTTCGACGCCCATCGCGACGATCCGCTGTCATCCATCAACCTGACCGGCGACATGTATTACCGCTTTACGAAGATGCTCAAGGAGGTCGCGCGGCGGCACTCGAACGACAGGCTCGTCGCGTTTCTGGAGGGAGGATACAACGTCGAGATATGCGCCGAAGGCGCCGAACAGGTGATACGGGCCCTTCTCGAGGAGTGAAACGAACCCGCGCCCTTCAGGGTTTTTTCTCGGTGACTTCGAAGCGATATACAATGGCCGAGTCTGTCAGGGCGGCCTTCTTCGGGAAATCGGACTTCAGGGGGCGCGAAATCTCCAGTACATGTGCGAGCACGCTCTCGGCGTCATTTCCGGTGATTCGTGCCGGCTGGAACGGGTGTGAGGCGGTGTTCCCGCTGATGGCGAACACGCGAAGCGACGCGAGTCCGTGCCTGCCGAAGTCGAGCGCCACCACGATATTGTCGCGGATGTCCTCATTGATCGATCCGAAGAGAAAATTTCCGAGCGAGTAAACGATCGGTTTCCCGCGGTACACCTCCACCCCCTGGTAGACGTGCGAGTGGTGTCCTATAACGGCGTCGGCCCCGGCGTCGATCAGCGCGCGACCAAGCTCGACCTGCTCATCCGACGGGTAGTTTGTGTATTCGTCGCCCCAGTGGATGTTGACCACCGCGAAATCGGTGAACCTGCGAAACTGTTCGATTGAACGGCGCATGGCCTCGAGCGAGGCGCGCGCGACGCCCGGGGAGTTCGCCGCGGCATACGCGTCCCGGTACCCGAGGTTAGTGAAGGAGAATACGGCGACCGATATCCCATCGCGTTCCACAAGAATGGGGAGGGAGGCGATGTCGGCGTCGATGCCCGCGCCGGCGGTGAGTATGCCGGCGGAATTGAGATTGGATATGGTGCCCAGCAGCGCGATATTTCCAAAGTCGGACATGTGGTTGTTCGCGAGCATCGCCCCGTTGAACCCACCCTCCGTCAAAACGCGGACCATCGCCGAGGGCACGTTGAAAATGTACTTCTTGTCGACGTGCGGTTCACCTGCATCGGAAATGGGGCATTCCAGGTTGAAAAACCGGTAATCGAATCCGGAGAGGAAGCCGCGTATGCGCCTCAGGGGGAAGCCGTGTCCCTCCCTTTCGACAACATCGCGGATTCCCCAGTCGAGCATCACATCCCCGCTGAAAAGCAGGGATATCTCCTCCCGGGGCCTGTCGCCGCCCAGCGTGATGGCCGAAGCTGACAGCAGAAGGATCATGGCCAGGGCGATACGGACAGCTTTCATCATGAGCCGGGAAACCTCCCTGTGAATGTGCGCGCCGCGTGTCCGGCGATGCTACCCGCATCCGCGGGGGTATGTCAAGTGAATTCGTCCGATGACGATGGGCTCCGAAAGCGCTTGACCGGCGGAAGACGAGGATGTTTTCTGGGGACATGCGATTAAAACCACTACTGGTCCTGCTCGTCCTTGTGTCCGCCGCGTGCGCACGGCAATCCCACGGGGTCTCCGGCGGCGGGCCGGGGGCCGCGCTCGTTCGGGTCATCGACCTGGCCAACCGGGGAGAGGAAGAGGGGGTCGCGAGGCTTGTGACGTATACGCTGGTGGCCGATTTGGACGAGAGCCTGAGAGCGGGCGGTACGGACGACTGGAGCCGGACGGCGAAGCGCGCATTCTGGGAAAAGCTGACCCGCAACGGTACGGTCGCAAAGGTGCTGCTGCGGGATGAAAGGATAAGCGGCGATTACGCCCTGGTCCGTTGCGATATCGTCTATCTCGATGGTTCTCGCGAGGACCTGCGGGCCGAAATGAAATCGATCGGCGGAAGATGGATACTGATTGTCTATCCGGCAATGCTGCGCCGTTGATCGCTCCTCCAGCGTTACCCCCGCCTCAGAACGTGCCCGATGCGGAGAACTCCATCCTTCTGCGCGCGGAATCTCCGTGCGACCACTGCCTGAAATAGCGCGCGGCCAGGTGGAAGCTCTCCAGTCGGACCACAAGCCTGGTGACAACCATGTGGGACGTGTGGTCGATAAACATGCCCGGTATGCTTGAGTTCGCCATCGGCGCCATGACGCTGTAAACGCGTTCACCTCCACCGATGCGGGTGCGGGCGTACTGGAGCGAGAGCTCCGCCGCCGTTCCCGTCCTCGCGACGAGCCCCGTCCCGGTCAACGCGGCCCATCCGCCCGGGTCGCTCCTCTGCGCGGTGACGGACGCCTCTGCATCCAGAAACTCGACGATTTTCGCCCGCAATGCGAACGCAGCCTGCTCGGAGCGGCTGGAGACCCCCCTGCTTGTTTTCTCGTATCGACGCGCGTGAAGCTCCGCCGATTTGATACGGCGGCCGGAGTACCGGAGGTAATATTTCTCGCGCGTGGTGTACGGCAGTTCCCAGTCGGCGCTCGAGGGGAGCAGTTTTTTCTGCGCCGAGAAAGAAGCTCCGGCCGCGATCCCCTTCATGGGGCGCAGCTCGGTCTCGAGAAAGACTCCTTTCTCCGGGTAATGTTCCCCGATGGTCGACTGGTAGGGGGCGAAGAAGCCGGGGTGGGTGCGTTTGAGCGCGAGCGACATGGAGAGCATCGGATGCGAGAACCGGGCCCCGCCGATAATGCCGTCTCCCGTGGCCCGGTAATCCCCACGGTCCTCCCGTGACTTGCCGGTCGAGCTTCGTGCGAAATCGACGAACACGTCGATCCGCTCGTCGCGGTAGCGCAGCGCTGCGCCGGCCCCGCAAACGTCACGCGTCGAGGATTCGATCCCGTCCTGTTCCTCTCTATCCCAGTCGATCGATCGTCCGTCCGCTGTGGCCAGGTCCGTGTATACGAAATACGGTTCGACCAGAAAAGCCCCCGAGGCGAGAAGCGAAATCATCATGCCGCCCGTGCGAATTACCGCCGGTTCGCTGTGCGTGCGGTCATGCTCCAGTGAGCCCTGCACGGTGGAAAGGGAAGAGCGGGTGCCCGATGAATAATAATCGTCCTCTCCGAGGTATCTCGGGGCGATCGAGTAGAAGGAGTGAAGGGCAAGGGTGATCGAATCGAATCCGGTCCGGTATGACGCCGCGAGACCGTTGAAGGCGAACGAGGGGTTGCCGCTTTTAACCGGGGAAAACACGCTCCTTTCATCGCTCATGCCGCGGGACGAGAAAATATCCGGATTGTAGGCCTGGGGTTTCCCGAGGACCAGCCCGCTTCCGAATCGGGCCGCAAAGTTACCGGCCGCCAGGTACAGCCCCGGGGAAACGTCCGCAAGGACAAGGCTCCAGGTGTGGCTTTCTCTTTCGTCCGCGTTACGCACCAGGGTGAGGTTCAGGGAGCTTCGCTCGCTCAGGATAAGGCTCGACACCAGGCGGTAGAATCGCCCGACGGAGCTCTCATAATCGCGCGCGTCCTCGCGATATTCTCCGCGGAGGTACAGACCCGGGTTTTCCCCGGCGGGTGGCGTTTGCGTGAGTCCGAGCGCACAGATCAGCGCTATTCGGAGCATGCTGCGATTATCGTTTTTCTGAGGTGCTCCGAAATGTCTTTCATACCGGAGATTTCCCTGATCAGCTCATCGCGTCCGAGCTCTCTCGCTCTGTCCGCGATCCTGATGGCGAGAGAGGCCGGAACACCGCGCGCCAGGAGCCGTGAGAAGAGTTCCTTCCTCTTTTCCTGTGAGGCGAACGGCCGCGTGGGAGGCGCGCCGCGTCTCCTGGTTTCATTGCGCCGCTCGCGTTCGGCGCGTCCGGGGTCCTCCGCCAGTCCCTCCGCGTAGTCCATAAGCTCGAGTATCTCCCGCTCCTCCATCCCGATCTGACGCAGGGCGTGGCGTGAAACGGGACCGATCATCTCCCGGTACTTAATGATTCGTTCCGGTATGCCCTCCCTGAGGACCGGTATTTCGTTCAGATCATCAATGCCGCAGGAGTTGATATCGACCCGTCGCACCGGAGCGACCCGGCCCCGTTTCCGACGAAGGGTCTCGTAGCGGATTCCATCGAACAGCGCGGGGGATGAAAGGGCGGTCAGCGCCACCGTGTGGGTCGACCCCAGATAGGCGTGTTGCCGGATGCCATATGAGAGAATGAGGTGTCCGAGGCTGAATACCACCGCTCCCGCGAAGCTCGATGTTTCGCGGGCGTAGCCGGCCCTTATCCCCAGGCGGGGTATGAGGTTTGCCGAAATGGCCAGGCTGTTGATCGAACCGTAATACTCGCGCGTGAGGTTCCATTCGAGCGATATTCCCCTCGCCGGCGCGACAGACAGGCCGGCGCTCCACGCCGGCGTGATCGTACCGTCAGATTTATCGAACGACGAACGAATATTTTCGTGGATAAAACCGGCGCGCAGCCAGTCGAACGGCATCACGAGAACGGCCGCGGTGCAGTCGATGAACGATCGGCGCATCGAGTATCCGTCCGCCTCGATGGTGAGATCGTGCCGAGAGAGCCCTAATCCGGCCGCAAGGCGCGGATGCAACAACCGTCCGGCCTTGAGGGAAATACTGCGCTCGCCATATTCGTCGGTTCCGAAAAACGAGTACGCCGCCTGTACGCCGTTCACGCCGTCGGAGTATCCGGTGCGGCTCGAGGCCGCGTTAAGGCCCTGCAGCGAGTAGGGCCGGGCGTACGCGGCGGAAACATAATACATGTCGTACAACGCAAGACCGGCGGGACCGTCAGGGATTGAGCCGGTTCCGGTGTCCGAAACCGCGCGGACGAAGGGAAACAGGGCCGCGGGCGCGCTCTCGCGATACTCGAAGGCGGAGGGCGCGGCTGCCGTGACCAGCAGGATTATAAACAGGGCGCTCACCGGTCGCGCACGGGGATGATGAAGATGCGTTCCGAATCGGTTCGCTTGACAGAAGGGGCGGTCGCCTCTATCAGGCCCACATGAAGGCCCGTCGAGGCCCGTCGTCCGAGGCCGCGCCCGTCCCACGGCATGGAGAAGGGGCCCGGGAATATATCCCTATACAGAGGGGATTCGTAAACGAGCCTTCCGAGGGAGGAAAACACCCTGAAACGCAGATTGCAGGGCTCATATACAAATACATCGATGCACGGTCGCGGTTCCGCGCCGATCCTCATCACCGATGTCGTTTTTAGCGCGCGGAACAGGCGCCTGCCGCCTGCGAAATCCCCCGAGAAGACATTCTCGCGTCCGGGGGTCTGTACGGTAGTAACAAAGAAATCCTCCATGCCGTTGCTGTCGTTGTTCGCCCTGCGCGCGATCGACTGGTGAGCGGCAAGCCCGCCGGGGCCTATGTCGACCATACACGCCTGCCCCTCGTCCCCGGCCGCTGAGCGCCACTGGCCGGCGAGAATGGCGTTCCCGGTGTATGAGCCTATCGTCGAATTGAGTGTACCGTCGCGGTTCGAGTACGCGATAAAATCGATGATCCCTCCGTTGGCGGGCTCGTCGTCGGTGTCGATCGCGACAACCCCGTCGGTATTCCAGAGGCTGCTGGTGTAATTATTGCAGTAAACGTCGATTACGCCATTTCCGTTCGTGTCGCCGCTCGCGTCGGTTTCGTCCGCCATTCCGGGTCGGGTGAGATGCACCACGGCGAAGCGGTCATCATAGGGTGTCTCAGGCCGATCGATTGACCAGAGAGTGATCGGTTCCGTGCCGAGGCGTTCGTTGGTGCCGTAATACATGGTGACGAACAGGGGGGCGATATCGATGAACGTCTCTTCCTCGTCGCGGTAAAAAAGCTCGACCCAGTCGCTTCCTGGCACATTGCAGGTTATCTCGTTGATCAATAGCGTACCGGCGCCGAGCATGCCAGGTGAAAAGAGCATGAGCATCAGAATAACTATGGTATGAGGTTTCATTTTCAGGCTTCCCTGAATGGTATACGTTCGGGGACGGCCGGGAGTTAAAACTTTTTCGAAAAACCATGATTTTTCAGGCGTTCGCTCTGAAAGGAGAAACGGAATTATTTCCTTGACCGCCGGAATGTAATGATGTAATGGATAACGCATGACGAACCTGGGGAACGCATATCCGGCACCGCGGCCGCCGCTCGCGAAATTCATCCCCGTACTTTTTCTTTTCGCCGGCGGGTACTTCTCCTTCCATCATGTCTATTTCAGCTTCATCTATCAGTATGCCCTGTTCGTTATGCTTCTTATCCTCGTAACGCTTTTTTACGACAAGAACCTGCTGACATCCGCCCGTCTGTTCGTCTTTGCCTCGAAACGACGCGAGCTCGGTTTTCTCGCCGGCGGGTTCGCGGGTCTGGTCATCGTGCTTTACCTGCTGGCGCGACTCAAAAAAGTGCCGCTTATGTACGGGTTTTACCGGGCCTCTTCGCCTCTTTCGGGCGGGGAGATGCTCCTGGTTCTGCTGCTTATCGTGATACCGTTCGAGGAAGTGTTTTTTCGGGGATATCTGCAATACCACCTTGCCCACCTCATGGGAAGGGCCGCGGGCTATATCGGCGCTTCGCTGATCTTCGCGCTGTTTTTCGTAGTATCGGGCGGCTGGTGGACGTTCGCCGTCTTTCTCGCCACAGGGGTTTATTTCGGATACGTTTACCTTCGCACTTCGTCGGTGGTACTGGTGGCGGCGCTGCGCTGCGTGCTGGTACTTCTGGCGGGGTTGTTCACTTTTTAAGTCGTTCCCTCCATACATCCTCCCAACTTCCCGTTTCAAACGTGTTTTCCCTGCCGGCGGTCCGCCTGTTCACGGCGAGATAGAGGATGGCGGCCGTCGATATGAATAATCCCGCCATAATGAAAAGTTTCATCGCTGTCTCCGGTGTCGTCTGATCGGTTCTGAATCGCGGGTACGTCCGTGCGGAATCCGCCCGCGAGGAGTGAGACCTTAGGGAGGCGATGGCGTGTGTGTCAAGATTTTTTAAAACCGGAAGAGCGGGAAGCGAGGTCGAGATGATGTACGGAACGTCGAACGGTGGTCCATTCGCAAGCGCCTTGTGCGGGAAGAATTAATTCCCGAATAAAAGAAGAAAAACTGTCGACAGACCGGCTGGTGTTTTTTTCAATTACCCGGTGTGTGACCTTTGCTTCCGGATCATTCGCGGCCGGATTGCGGCATGAGAAACAGGAAGACCGAAATGATCAGCCCCCGCTTTCTGGGTGAAGTCGCCCGGGCGTGCAGGGAACGGCTGGAAGGGTGTGATTCTCCCCGATCGGCGCTGGCCGCCGTCGCATCGTGCGTGTCGATCGCTATCGGGCCGCGGCCGGGCCGGGCGGTTCTCGAGCGTCCCGGTCCCGTATCATCGGCGTTTCTCGAGCTTCTGGACCAGATCGTCTTCGAGATGGACGAAAGCCGGGAGCTCGAGGGCGGAAGGGTGGAGGAATATATACTCGGCGATCTGTACCGCCGGCTGGAGATTTTCCTGTCCCTGTGCGCCGGCGCCGACTCATACCGTGAAAGCCTCAATTCGCGCGTTCTCACGGCGGACGATGCGCTTATCATACGCCATTACGCCCTTTCCGACCTTGTCGCCCCGCTCATGTCGGAGTTTTTCGAACAACCCCATATCCGTTTTCCCGTTCTGCTCGCCATGGTGTCGTTTGAATCCGAGGACCTTGTGGGGTTCCTGTATGAAATAGCGCGGGGGGAGTACGACACCGATCTGCGCGTGCTCGCCGTCATCGGCCTGAACATGAACAATTACGGACGTTTCGACGGCTGGGATATGCTGAGCGGGACAGGTGACGAGGATTTCAGGGCGCTGATACGGTATGTGAGCGGCGGAACGGATGCGGATTCTCCGACCGGGTGCATCCTTCTGTTTCGCGTTCTGGAAGTCGAGTTCGAGGCGAACCGTATCGCGGAGCCGGAGGATTGCGCGGCCGTCCTGTCCTCTCTGCACGGGATCCTGAAGCACGAGCTTGAGGCCATGCCGATGAAACCGAGGATCTACGAATCACTCTCGCGCATACTCGATCAGATGCGGTGCGGCGCCATGCGGCGCCATCTTCGCGATGATGACAATCTGCGCGATTTTATCTACCTGGTCGACGGCATGCCGGCCGAGCTCTTCGAGCGCGTCTCACGCCTGATGGAGTACCTTGGCGGCGAGACCATGACGGCGATGGAGCGTCTGGTCGCCGGCGGAGGGGTGCACCTCGATGAGCGCAGTTCACAGCTGTCGGCCTACCTCATGTCCCAGGGGTACGATCCGCTGCTTCTGTGAGCGGATACCGTGGCTTTTTTGTGTGCATTAAATGTGCTTTACAAACGCCGCGGAGCCGCGATTCTGAACCGACGCCGGCCCTCGGGAAGGTGTGCATTTCCGGCAGTCGGGCGGATGATGAGACGTCCGGTGCCGTTGCGGTAAAAAAATCGGTAAACTGTCGTACAGCATTTTACAAGTGAGAGGTGGGTATGAGAGAAGTGGTCATCGTATCGGCGGTGCGCACTCCCGTGGGAACGTTCGCCGGTTCGCTAAAGGACGTGCCGGCGGTTCAACTCGGTGTTGTCGCCGTAAAGGAGGCGATGCAGCGCGCCGGTATCGAAGCGGCGCAGGTGGAGAACGTGGTCCTCGGCAATGTACTGCAGGCCGGACTGGGACAGAACACGGCACGCCAGGTCCTCATTCATTCGGGAATTCCACAGGAGGTCCCGGCGATGACGATCAACAAGGTCTGCGCCTCGGGTCTCCGTTCGGTTTCACTGGCGGCGCAGATCATAAAAGCGGGCGACGCGGACATTATCGTGGCCGGCGGGATTGAGAATATGAGCGCCGCTCCGTACGCCATGCCCGGCGCGCGATGGGGCTATCGCATGGGTGATTCAAACCTCACTGACATAATGATAAAAGACGGGTTGTGGGACGCCTTCAACCAGTACCATATGGGTATAACCGCCGAAAATGTGGCGGAGCGATGGAAGCTTACGCGAGAGGAACTCGATACGTTTGCGTTCGAGAGCCAGCAGAAAGCGGAAAACGCCATAAAGGCCGGAAAGTTCAAGGACGAGATCGTGCCGGTCGAGATAGCCGGTAAAAAGGGAGTGACCGTTTTCGATACCGACGAGCATCCCCGCTTCGGCACCACGCTCGACGCGCTCTCGAGGCTCAAACCCGCCTTCAAGAAGGACGGTATCGTAACCGCCGGCAACGCCTCTGGAATAAACGACGGGGCCGCGGCGCTGGTAGTCATGTCGCTGGAAAAGGCGAAGGCGCTCGGGTTGAAGCCCATTGCCCGGATCGCGTCGTATGCCTCCGCGGGCGTAGAGCCCGCGATTATGGGCACCGGACCGATCCCCGCCAGCCGAAAGGCGCTGGAAAAGGCCGGCTGGAAGCCTCAGGACCTCGACCTTATAGAAGCGAATGAGGCCTTCGCGTCACAGGCCGTGGTTGTGAATAAGGAAATGGGCTGGGACACCGCGAAGGTGAACGTGAACGGCGGGGCGATCGCAATCGGCCATCCCATCGGCGCCTCGGGCGCGCGCATCCTTGTGACGCTGCTGCACGAGATGAAAAAGCGCGGCGCGAAAAAAGGAATCGCGACGCTCTGCATCGGCGGAGGCCAGGGGTCCGCGAT
>JAGODA010000034.1 GCA_017998475.1 Spirochaetota bacterium
CGTATACGCAGGTCAGGGCCTCGGCTCCGCGGCGAGCACCGCGGCACCAATCGCCCCGTTCTCCTGCGCGTTCGCGGATACCTCTATCGCGCTTCCCAGCTTTTTCTCGAGCGCATCGACGACGCCCCGGTTTTTCGCCACGCCGCCCGTCATCATGATCGGCGGGACCACTCCCACCCGCTTGGCCATGGCCACAACCCTTGCCGCTATCGATTCGTGAATTCCCGCTATGATGTTGTCCCGGCTTTCTCCCTTAGAGATGAGGGATATCACTTCTGATTCAGCGAAGACGGTGCAGAGACTGCTGATCTTCGAAGGGTTTCCCGACCTGAGCGACAGCTCCCCGAATTCGTCGAGATCGACCTCGAGAGCGCGCGCCATGACCTCGAGAAAGCGTCCGGTCCCCGCCGCGCACTTGTCGTTCATGGCGAAATCCTTCACCCTGCCCTTTTCGTCCACGGCAATGGTTTTGCTGTCCTGGCCGCCGATGTCTATTATCGACCGGATGTGAGGGTTGAGATAATGGGCGCCGGCCGCGTGACAGGTTATTTCGGTAATCGCCGAATCGGCGAAGCGGACGCTGTTGCGGCCGTACCCGGTCGCGACGATCCTTTCAACCTCCTCCCGGCGGATGCCAAGCTCCGCGAGAAGCTCTTCCATCACCCTGTTCCCCGCGCTTTCGGCGTTATAGCCGGTGAAAATGACCCGCGTGCCCAGAATGCTACCATCCTTCACGACCGCCGCTTTAGTGGTGATCGATCCAATATCCATTCCAACCGTCAGCATCACCCTGGCTCCTTCGATCAGTTAATAAGATGAGCATTGAAAAACGCCATCATGTCGGCCGTTACACCTCGCCACAGCTTCCACTCGTGGGACTGATTGCGGACCTCCCGGTAGTCCACGTCGTATCCGGCGCCCTTTTTTTTCTGAAGCAGATTGAGTCGTATTCCGAGCAGACGCGACTGTTCGATCGGAACGGTCGTGTCCTTGTCTCCGTGCGCGAGAAATACCGGAGTCTTCTCGAGATTAACCGCGAGCTCCAGAATGTTGTCGTCACGAAGCCAGCGCTCTCTGAAATCGGAAAACCGCCCGTATACCGCCGAGAGAGCCTGGTTCTGCGTGAGCGCCATCACGTCATAATAGCCCGACAATCCTGCCGCGGCCCCGAACATGTCCGGATACGACGCGGCGACAAGCAGGGCCCCCCTGGCACCCGTACCCGTACCCGCGATTCCAGTCGATGTCCTGGTGCGTGCCACGCCGTATTCGTGCCTCAGATAAGGAACGAGGACCGTCGATACCCATCTGCCGCCGGGAATCAGATCCCATTTCGCACGGGTTTCGGGGTAATAGGCCGTCTCATACTGCGTGCCTTCCATGGACGGACACACAAGTACGAGCCCGTATTCATCGGCATATCGCCTGGCCTCGGTGTTCGCGCCCCAGTCCCTCGAAGAGCCCCTGTGATCGTGCAGCAGGATAAGGGTGCGGCCTTTCCGCGCGGCGTATCCCTCGGGGAAATAGGCCCGTGCCTGAACCGATCTGGCGACTCCTTCGACTATGAACGGGACCTCCAAATCAATCCACTGCCCCGCCGGCGCGATACGCGCGCTTCGCACCATCCCGGTCGCGCACGCGAGTCCGGCGAACAGGAAGAGCCCGGCCGTCATTCTGAGAAACGCAGTCATCGTTTTCCTTCCGGGTGTCCGGCATTCATCGCGACAGGGGCGAAGTGTACCAGCGAGGCGTCAATCCGTCAACAGCATTAATCAACGGCAGGCGCCTCAGAGATAGCCGGCCTCTTTCATGCTTAGGTACGACGAATGACCTATGATCACGTGATCGAGAAGTTCGATGCCGATTATCGCTCCGGCCTCCCGTATTCTCCTTGTCGCGGCGATGTCTTCCCGCGAGGGCACCAGCACGCCGGAGGGATGGTTATGCGCGACTATAATCGACGCGCCCGCCTCGCGGATGGCCTCTCTGTAAATCTCGCGAGGATGTATGATCGCCTCCGATACCGTACCGACCGAAACCGTGGTCTTCTTTAAAATGCTGTTCTTATTATTCAGGATAAATACCCTGAACTCCTCCCGTCGGAGCGCCGCCATTTCAGGCTGAAGCAGCCTCCACACCCTTTCAGGCGAGTCCAGCACCTGGGACGCGTTCTGCGCGGAAAGAAGCCTTTTGCCCAGCTCGAACGCGGCGTGCACCCGGATGGCCTTCTTTAGGCCAAGGCCATGGCGCTGGGCCATTTCCCTGAGGCCGGAACCATGAATACCCTGCAGTCCGCCGAACTGCTTCACAATGCTCGAAGCGAGCTCGAGCACGTCCACCATGCGCGTCCCCGTTCCAAGGATTACGGCGAGAAGCTCCGTATCCGACAAATCCTGCACGCTTCCGCCGGCGATACACTTCTGCACGGGGAGAAGATCGCGTATATCATTCAGTTTAGCGTTCATACAACAGATACGTTCGGGCGACCGGTCATAGTAACACTTTTTCTCCCGAATACCGCTTTTTTTTCCAAGAATCACTCATGCATGCACCCGGGTGAGCGCTAAAATGTTATTTACTAATATCGCGCCGGGCGTTAGTCTGGTGAATCGATATTAGCCAACCTCTCCCGTCATATCGGGACAGGAAGTACTCATGATCTTTGGAGAAGAAAATGCTTGAAATAAAAGACCTCGGAAACGGCCTTTTTGTGGCGAAGGTCACCATGAACGAAGTCCTCACACTGGATGTCCCCGAACTGAAGGAGAAGCTTCAGCATGAAATCCTTAACAGGGGAATTAAAAAGCTGGTGCTTGACCTCTCCGACGTTAAATTGATAACCAGCTCGGGGATCGGCATTTTCCTCAACATAAACCAGAGCCTGAAAAACGCGCTACGGCTTGCGGCCCCCCAGTCAGAGGTCGAAAAGGTCCTCGAGCTCACCAAGGTATCGTCGGTCATAAAAATATTCAGCACGGTAGACGCGGCGGTAAAAAGTTTGTAGATTTTTCGGAATTTTTTTGACTTCGACACCGGCGATATGTACTCTATAAATACGAAGAGGACGTGGGATATCACATCGCAGTGTTTTCTTCAATGACACCTCGGGTGTCCAAATTTCGGTACATACGTGTACCATTGATCTGATCGATCAACCCAGGGAAACGGGGAACAATCCAGGAGGATTGGTCCCCTTTCTTTTTCTTACTGCCCTGCCGGGGTACCGGTTCAATTAAAAAACGGATTCAATCTCTTTTCTGTCCCGATATCTGTGGCAGGACCATGTCCACACAGAACTTTCGTGGCATCGGGAAGGGTGAAAAGCCTGTTCCGTATGGATTCAATTAGCTCGGCATAGCTTCCACCGGGAAGGTCGGTCCGCCCGATCGAGAAATTGAAAAGTGCGTCTCCCGTGAAGACCGTATCTCCGATCAGGAAAGACAGCGACCCTTTTGAATGGCCGGGAGTGTGAAGCACCTCGAGAGTGATCCCCGCAACGGTGACGGTGCCCGAGTCGGGCAATCGGACGTCGATAGCGATGGGACCGGGGTCGCCGACGCCGAACATCCGCGCCTGCACACCCACCGACGCGAGCATGTCCTCGTCTCCGGCGTTCAGATAGAGGGGTACCTCGAAGCGCTTTTTGATTAAATTGACGCCGGCGACATGGTCGATGTGACCGTGTGTGTTGACGATGGCCTCAAGCCGCACCCCGTCACGTTCAATACGATCAAGCAGAGGGCGTATATCACTGCCCGGATCGATAATGAAAGCACCGGACGTTTCTTCATTGACCACGAGGTACGTATTGACCATGAAAGGCCCGTTTTCGAAAGTGGTGATCCTCATGCGCTCGTTTCCTCCTGGAATTTCCCAGTGCCTCTGTAAAAAGCCCGGCTGTCAAATAAAAATCATTTGCCTTACACGCTCGCACCGCTCGATACTTACGGGGATGGAAAAGCGCGCCCTTATCCCCGTAACCGTCACACCCCGCTCGTCGCGAAGCGCTATCACCCGTGACGACGAAGGGCGCCTGCGGGCCTATCTCAACTCCCCGCCCGCGGACGGACGGGCCAACGAAGAGCTCGTACGGCTTCTATCGCGCGTGCTCGGCATAGCGAAATCCAGGATAAGCATAGAAAAGGGAGACCGGGGACGCAACAAGCTGTTGTCCATTGAAGGGATGACGAAGGATGAGGTACTAGACCGCATCTGAACCCGAAATACCGTCATTTGACAATGTAAGCACAAGAATCTTTTATCCTCGAACTACTGTCGCATGTACATTCATCCGCTTCCTTTTCCGGCGGGAGCGCTGACAGGCTGCCCATATCACTCCCTTCAGGGTGAACCCCAAAATATATACGGCGCCGCGCGTGAACGCGAAGCGCCAGAAAAAGATCCTAATTGCCTCGCCGCGGGGAGCGAAGACACATCGGGGATGACATTCAAACGATCTGTAGGATAACGAGACCTGATATGAGCGAACGTCGCGACACCATTCCGACATACTGCCGGGTTCAATTGTCAACAGTGAACGGGATGGAAACGGATACGGGGGTCTTCGTGGATTATCCGGTGCCTACGCTGACTGCTTTCCAAAGGAGAATGTCGATTGAAGGCCCTGCGCTTGTTGGCTCCATGCCTCCCGTCGCGACACTAGAACAGGTCATCCAATTCCTTTATAACGCCGCCCTCGGTGGAACCATTCTTTTTGTCTCCCTCTACGGGGCGCTCCTCCTCCCGTGATTCCTCCTCGGCGGCCTGTGAGGTCATCTTCTGCATTTCCTCTTCATTGAGCTCCTCCTCGCCATACAGATCGCCGCCGGTACTCAGCCGGAACGCGAACGCGGAGGCATAATAATACGCGGCGAGAACCGCCTCGTACACCTTCTTCCCGTTCATCTTTTTACTGCCCTCGATCGCCGACTCGAAACCCAGGACGTCCTGAGGATTGTCGATGATGCGCTGCTCGCCGTTCATGTCGACGATGAGCGTCGACAGCTCCGCGAGCACCTTCTCCATGAACGCGCGCACGGTCATGCGCACGTGCTTGCCCACCGACGCCTTTTTCTTTTCGAGCCCCGTCAGCCGGTTAGAATAATCGATGTACTGGGCGCTCGATGTTGGCTTTTCGTTGCGCGCCTTCTCGTACGCCTCGATCGCGTCCGCGTAATCCTTGAACACGTTCATGCAGCGCCGCAGATCGTTATACAGGTCAGAAAGCTTTATCCGATAATCCACCTTGCCCTGGCTTGTAAACTGTACGTTGTACTTGATTTTGTTGGTTGTAAGGATGAAGGAGTACTCCTCGTCGAATTCCCTGAAGAGTATATGGGCCAGAAGAATCCTGTCGTTGTCGCGTACGTACCTGAAGATCCCGGTCTTGTCGTATATAGAACGAAGTTTCTTCAAGTCGAGTGCGTTCATGATGGCAAGGCCCTTGCGCACCGCTTCCGGGATCTGATCCTCGGTCTGGGCTTCACCTTCACCATTCTCCACGTCGGCCTCGTCCTCCTGCCGGCGCGTGTCGGATCTTTTCCCGCGCGTGCGTTTCCCCGGAACCTCCGCGTCCGATATCTGCAGAATGTTCGCGATCATCGGGTCCTTCATCATGTACAGCTCGCCGAGATAATGGCAGAACAGCCAGTACAGCACAATGTACAGTCTGTTGAAAACCACCGCAATGTCGTGCCGTATCTTTTTGCGTTTTATCGCATAGAGCGAGGGCTTGCCCTTTTCCAGTCGCATCTGCATTTCAATCGCCCTGTCGAAGGCGAGCAGGAGGAACTCCTTGTAGGGAAACAGCACGTAGAGTTTCCTGAACAGCCGTGTGAGCGGTTCACGCAGTTCCGATGCCTTCTGGTCGATATGGGGGAAATTTACATGGTGCTCCACGATCTGATTTATCAATCCACGGTCGAACACCTCGGACGACATCTCAATAAGCTCGTAATAAAGGGGATTCAGCCGATCAAGCTCCTCCACGATAGCTCCGCCTATCCTGTGGCTTTGTTTGAAGATATCCAGGTACACGAGCTGCAACTCGAGCAGCGCCGATTTCAAATCGGAGTTGAAACGCTCGAGAAATTTCCTGGAAATGACCTCGCCGTACAGGTCGGTGACCCCCATCGTGAAGAGACGAAAACGGATCTGCCAGCGATTCAGAAAACGGGCGATCGAAGCGAAGAAGCCCTTTGCCGGAACGGGGATAGGTGTCGCCGCGGTGGATGCCTTCGTCGCTGTTCGAGAGGGCTGCGGAGTCCGGGGCACGGCCCGGCGCTCTCCCTCTTTAAGTCTCTGGGAGTGGGTATCGATCCTGTTTCTGAACTGCTGCTGTTTATCCCGATCGAAATCGGCGAGAGGACGCTGTCTTTTGTCCTTTACGACCTGCCCGCCCGCCTCCACAAACTTGTTGAAGAGTTGCTTTTTCTCGCGTTCATTCAGGTGCTCGGCGCCGATATTCTTTCGTGTTTTGTCTATTCGCTCAGTACTCATTCCCAACTGCCCGTTCCACCGGAATCATGCAGCTTGCATTGCGTTGCGATCCGGCGCACCATCCGCCCGCGTATAATACTCCATTATGAATCTCCGGCTGTCAATTACTAATAGTATCGGCCCCTGCCCCGGCGTCTCCAACGATCCCTGCCGGCCGATTCCCAGTAATTCAAATATACCTCTGCATCGGGTTCCCCGGCACCCGTAAGCGAGTGGTGGATACAAAAAATCATAAAAATCCTCACGGCATAAGGGCACCGCATTCCTTCCCCCTCCCATTGTATGCCGGCCATATTTCAGTTGAAGTTCGGCCGGTCACGGGATATGCTGTGCCGCACCGGCTGCTCCGGTTATAAAATGGAGGAATATGAACACGATTCACAGTTTTACCCTCAGTTCGTCCTCACGGGAAGAGCTCATCGACATTACCGGTGAAGTCAGGCGTTTTATCTCGACAAGCGGCGTGACCGAGGGTGCCTGCTTCGCCTACACGCCGCATACTACGGCCGCGCTCACAATAAATGAAAACGCGGATCCCACAGTCCGCAGGGACATAGTAAAGGGCCTTTCCGCCTTGAATCTCGAGCGCGTTTCATTCGCGCATCTCGAAGGTAACTCTCCCGCCCATATTAAATCGTCCCTCGTCGGCTGCTCTCTGTTCGTCCTGATTGAAAAAGGAGCACCGGTACTGGGCACGTGGCAGGGGATATATTTCTGCGAATTTGACGGCCCGCGGACGCGGAAGGTGATGCTGAGGATCGGCTGAGCCGATACGGCCCGTCAAAAAATGCTTGCCACTGTTAAATTACGGGTCCGAGATTGACGAAGGCGGCCGCTTCGCGGAGCGGCGCCATACACTATCAGGCAGGTAAACGCAATGGATTATTTCAAGGGAACAGGCGACTATGTGCTCTCCCCGGAGCTTAAGGATAATGTCAACGTATCGATCGCGCTGGGGAGGCCGCTCCTGGTCAAGGGTGAGCCCGGCACGGGAAAGACGCTCCTCGCGCACTCGATTGCGCAGGGAGTAGGAAAGAAGCTGTATATATGGAACATCAAGTCCACGACCAAGGCGCGCGAGGGCCTGTACGTTTACGACACGGTCCAGCGCCTGAATGACGCGCGTTTCGGCGACAGGGACATTTCAGACATAAAGCAGTACATCAAACTCGGCAGACTCGGAGAATCTTTCGCATCCGATGAGCAGGTGGTGCTTCTCATCGACGAGATCGACAAGGCCGACATCGAATTTCCGAACGACCTCCTCAACGAGCTGGACGAGATGAGCTTCTACATCCCCGAAACCGGCGAGACGATCAAGGCGAAGCACCGGCCCATCGTCATCATCACCTCGAACAGCGAAAAGGAACTCCCGGACCCGTTCCTGCGTCGCTGCGTTTTCCACTATATCGAGTTCCCGTCGGAATCGCTCATGGAGGAGATCGTTTATGTTCATTTCCCCGATATAGAGAAGAAACTGCTGCGGGAGTCCCTCAAGAAGTTCTACTGGATCCGCCAGTTCGACATGCTCCGTAAAAAGCCTTCCACGAGCGAGCTCATAGACTGGATACAGGCGCTCATTGCCGGCGGCATTTCGCCCTCGAAGGTCGAGAAGGAGCTGCCCTTCCTCGGCACCCTGCTGAAAAAAAAGGAAGACACCGATCTGGTCGCTCAGTCCGCTCCGGGGCATCACGGCTTCAACACCAGCATACGGACGCGCAATGTTTATTAATTTCTTCTTCAACCTCAAGGCGCACGGGGTTCCGGTGTCCCTACACGAATGGATCACCCTGCACCATGCGCTCGCGCAAAACCTCAACGACTGCAGCCTTACGCGGTTCTACCACGTCGCGCGGTCCATCCTGGTCAAGAACGAGATCTTCTTCGACCGCTACGACCTGGCGTTCCTCGATACGTTCAAGGACATCGAGACAACCGACGAAATGCTGGAAAAAATTCTCGAGGGACTGAAAAAAGTCAAGGAACTGAAGCTGAGCGAGGAGGAGAAGCGCCAGATCGAGGAACTCGATCTCGACGAGGTGCTGCGCAATTTCGAGGAACAGCTCCGCCAGGGGCATTTCAAGGAACACGTGGGGGGCAACCGCGCCATAGGCACGGGCGGCCGCTCGACACAGGGAGCCTGGGGATACAATCCCGCCGGGGTGCGCATCGGGCAGGGTGAATCACGCCACAAGCGCGCCGTCCAGATAGCGGAAAAACGGAGCTTCAGGAACTATTCCAGCTCAATCACCCTCGACACGCGCCAGATGAAAGTGGCCCTCGCGCACCTCAGGGCGCTCCTTCCGATCGGACCGGAGGAAAAGCTCAATCTCGAAGCGACGATCGACGCGACCAGCAAGAACGCGGGCGAGATCGAGCTCATCTGGGAAAATAAGGAAAAAAAGGCAGCAAAAGTCATTCTGATGATGGACGTGGGCGGTTCGATGACGCCGTACGCGCGCATGGTCGAGCGGCTGTTCTCCGCGGCCTCGTCGCAGATAAGCCGTTTCAAGCACTTCTACTTCCACAACTGCGTGTACCAGGACCTGTGGACAGATATCGAGCGTCGCGATTCGGTAAGCACCGCCGAATTCCTCAAGAGCGAGGACTCCGACTATAAGCTCATAATGGTGGGCGACGCCGAGATGGCCCCGTCCGAGCTCACATGGGTCAACGGGGCTGTTGATTACTGGTATCATAACGACGTTCCGGGACTCGTGTGGCTGCAGCGCATCCGCGAAAAGTTTCGCGACTCCATATGGCTCACCCCCGTTCAGAAACGGGCCTGGGGATACGTACAGACGACCCGTATGATCGCCGAAGTCTTTCCCATGTTCGAGCTGACGCTCGACGGTCTGGATGACGGGGTAAAATTCCTCATGCAGGGGAAGGGAAGGCTCAATGCGTAAGCGAACTCCCGCCGCCGATCCTCCCCGGATGGTTGAGGTGCACGGCCTGAAAAAATTCTTCACCGTCCGCCGCAAAGGTCTCTTCCAGAAGCCGGGCATAGTACGCGCCGTCGACGACGTAAGCTTCTCCATCTCCGAAGGGCGCTGCCTCGGCCTTGTCGGCGAAAGCGGGAGCGGCAAAACCACCGTCGCGAGATCGATCCTCCGTCTGATCGAACCGGACTCGGGCAGAATATCGATCGGCGGAACATGCGTCTCGGAGCTGGGGCGGGAAGATCTCCGCCGCTTTCGCGGCACCATGCAGATAGTTTTCCAGGATCCCTACGGCTCCCTCAATCCGCGGATGACGATCGGCAAGATAATCGGCGAACCGCTGAAAATCCATACCCGACTGTCGAAAAACGAGATCCGGGAGAGGATAGCCGAACTCCTCGATCTGGTGGGTCTTGCGAGTGAGCACGCGGACCGCTACCCGCACGAGTTCAGCGGCGGCCAGCGCCAGCGCATAGGCATCGCCCGCGCGATAGCTCTCAATCCGAGATTTATCATCCTCGACGAACCCGTGTCCGCGCTCGATGTTTCTATACAGGCGCAGATCTTAAACCTGCTGGCGGATCTCCGCGACCGTCTCGACCTCACCTTTCTCTTCGTGGCGCACGACCTTTCGGTCGTCGAACACATCAGCGACACAATCGCGGTGATGTATCTGGGGAGGATAATCGAGGAGAGCCCGAAGGCCGGTCTGTACAAAAAACCCCTTCATCCGTATACACAGAGCCTTATCACGTCCATTCCCGAAAAAAAACCTGTCAAACACGGTTTTAATGTGCTCCGTGGCGAGATACCGTCTCCTGAAAATCCGCCCGGCGGATGTTATTTCCACCCGCGGTGCCCGCACGTAATGGAGATCTGCCGAAACGAATACCCGGCGATGAGGCCGTGCGCCGACGCGCGCGTGGCCTGTCATCTCTACTGAGCGAGGATCGGGCGTGCGTCCGGCAATCGAGCACCCCGCCACTTCACGCCACCACCGGCTCCGACTCGTCCTGTTCGTGCTCGCGTTTTCAGCCTGTATTCTCGGCGGCGGTTCCGCCGTAACGGTTCCCGCCTTTTCGTCGGAGGACCGCCTCATACGCCTGATGGACGAAGCCAGACGCGATTCCGAGGACATGATGGCGAAGGAGGAAATCTATTCGAAGGACGACATACTGTACTGCACGGGGACAAGTCAGGCGGCCGTCGCAAACAACAGGGCCGCGGAAATGATGAGAGAGGGCAACTATGCGGAGGCCGCCGGCGTTCTCGAATCGGGGCTCATCCGAGCATCTCTCTTCCTGCCGTTCCGGTATAACCTCGGGCTGTGCCGTATCCACTTGCAAGATACCGCCGCCGCCCTCATCCATCTCAACAAAGCGCTTCAATTGCTGCCCGAATACTCAAAGACCTATCTCCATATCGGATTTATCCATGAACGGACGGGGCGCGACAACCTGGCCATGCAATACTACACCTCCGCCCTTCGACGGAATCCGCGCGAACTCGAGGCATACATTCGGACCGGAGATATATATTACAGACGAAAACAGCTCGAGATGGCGGCCAAGTTCTACGAGAGGTCACTCAGCCAAAGCCCGCGTTACCCGAACGGCCTGCTCGGGCGCGCCAAGATCCACTTCGAACGCGGAGAGTTTTTCAAGGCGATCGTTCAGATTAAATCCATAGACACGTCGGGAGAGTACGACAAGTCGCTGCATTATTACCACGCCGAGTCGGCGTACCGCCTGCGGGATTATCAGACCGCCTTCGAGCAGTATGAAGAACTGCTGAAGCACCGCGGGGACCGGTTCTTTCTTACCACCTCGACTTTTATAATCAGGCACAAGATGGAGATGTCGCGGCGTTTTATCGAACGATGAGCGGCGGAATCCGGACTTACAGCGTGACGGCGACCTGTGCGTAGGCCGTGTCGTCGAGCTTCCTGGTCCCCGGCAGGGCGTTACGGTTGTAGTTGCGCAGAAAACCCGCTTTCAGCGTCACGAGCTTTGTAATCGACACAGCCAGCGTCGCGTCAAGCACCGAACGATACGCCCGCCAGCCCGCCATTCTCGGTATATAGAAAGCCGTCAGCGAAAGCGTCACCGGACTGACGGGAGTGACGTTCACACGATAACGGAACGACCAGCGGAACTCATCGGTGTTCTCTCTCGTCTCATAATCCTCATACTGGTACACCGGGGCGCCGCTCGCGTCCATCTTCCAGAATGCGTTCCGGAAAAAAGTGAGCTTGACGCCGGAACCGCTGTTGTTCCGGAAAGAGAGTTTCGCCGGGACATTGTAGTCCGATTGAGAGAAAATGAAAAGCTCCAGGCGCGGCAGGAAATAATGGTCGTACTTTATCACGCCGGTGGCCCTGTGCTCGTTCACCTCGCCGGCGTTCTCGCCATAAAAGATTCGACCTCCAACGCGGAACTCCGATATGTTATCGTCGAATACGAGATCGACCTGACCGTTGGTCTTCAGCGTATCGGTATTCCCGGTCTTGCGCTCATACCAGCCGGAGAGGGTAAGAAACCAGCGCCTCTCCTCCGACTCCTTGCGCACGGGCTCCTCGTAGGAAAAAATATTCGTTTTCTCCGGAGGAGTCTCATTCTCGCCGTCGCCGGTCTCCTGCGCGTAAACCGACCCCCAGAAAGCGAACATCGTCAACACCATTGCGATACCGATGGGGAAAAAACGCATCGCTCACTCCTACCGCATTATTATCCGTGTCGTTTCGGCGAGGTAGCGCTTGTTGACGTTCGATACCATCTTTTCGACGGTGGAGATAAGCTCCCTGTCCGTCGAGCGTTTCTGTATGTATTTGACGACCTCGGCGAGATCTTCACGGATCACGCGGCCGACGTCGTCCATGGCCTGGGCGTACTCGACCGAGCTTCCCGTTTTCTGTTCGTGTTTTCTCTTGCGCAGTTCTACTTCAATCTGCATCTGCGCCATGAGCCGTTCCTGGTCCCTCCTGATCAGCTCGGTAATCATCGATTCAGCGAGATCGGCGAAGTTAACGGGGCTTAAAAGCTCGAAGAAGCGCGCGGGAAAGGCCCCGCCGTCTGACGGCACGTCGGCGAAGGGTGTGCAATGATACGTCCTGCCCATCTGTTCCACCGTGGCGCCGTCGGCGATCAGTCGGTTGATCGCGAACAGCTGCCGGGCCCGCTTCAACGCGTGCTCGGGAAGGTCGATCACCTCGCCGTTTAATATCGTCAACCCCCCTGTAATAACCTGTATGTTCAGAAGCAGCCTGTGCCCCGGAATCCTGAGCTCGTTAAATTTTTTGATGTTCTCCCTTATGCGAAGTCCCGCCTCCGCGGCCGCTATCGCATCATCGAACACCGCCACGACCCTGCCCTCCACCATCTGTGAAACGGATCCCTTGAGCGACGTCACCACGGAGGTCACCAGCTTCTCCGTAAGCCTGTTCCCTATCATTATATCCACAAGATTCAGGCGTCCCGCAAGTTTGCGATATCCCGGCATCTCCACGTTAATAAACGTCTTTCCGGGAAGCGAATCCCTTGACAGTGATCCGGTATGACGCCGTTGCGCTCCCTCCCTGCGCTCCGTCGCATCCGGCACTCCTCCCTCATATTTCTTGAAGATGTTCACTATAAAATGATCGATCTCCCGCAGCTCATCGGCGGGAAGCAACGCGATCGCCTGTAGAATGTCATGGGATATTCCGTATTCCTCCTTAAGCAGTGAAATGAGGAAATACGCGAACTCCGAAGAGCGCTGGACACCGATAGCGGCCAGTATCTCGCGCTGGATATGCCTGTTCTTGATGACCATCATGTCGCGCAGCGATTTCATGGCCTCCTTGTTCCCCAGGCTCACCAGAAGCGCGCACGAATAGATCCTGACTTTTATCGCCGAGTCCTTCAGGTACTCCAGAAGATATTTGATCACCTGCCGGCGGTTGACCGAGCTGTTGTTAAAAACGATATATCCGATGGCCTGAACAACCGCCTCCTTGTAATCATTTGAACTCGACGCCGTAAATCGATCGTTGAGATACTCTATGTCCGCCTCGAATCCGCCTTTGCCGATGCAGAGAACAGCCAGACGCGAGATTTCAATATTGCCGTTGTTCTCCGCAATCTGCTTGAACACGGTATTTGCCGCCACGTTCCCCGTAACGTCCCTGCGCAGGAAAATAGTAAGTGTCTGCTCCACATCCTCCGAATCGAGCTCTACGCGATCCCGCAGGAAATCGAGGAGAATATTCAGCGAACGCTGGTCCGCGAAGAGCGACAGCAAACGGATCGCCCTCGTCTGATCCGCGGCGTCTCCGGTGGTGAGCTGGACCTCGAGCTCCCCGAGCATATATGAATAATTCAGCATCGAAAGGCACCTGGAGACGGCCGAGGAGATGTCCTCGTCAGGATATTTCTTCACGTAGTTGAAGATTTTAACAAGCGTCGAGGCGGACTCTTCTATCTTCAGGCGGGCTATGATCTCGCACAGACGCGCTATCCGGTTACGCAGGTATCGCTTCTCGAAATTGATGCCCTCGATGCGCAGCGCGGAGTTCTCTCTCGACTTCCGGTCGATATCGTACAGAATCTCGATAAGAACCTCGAGTCTGCCTGTATCTTCCTTCCTGATGTACGGAAGCGCATCCGCGAGGTCCTTTATCAGTTCCTGAATCATCGTCCTGTCCACGTTACGGAGAAAATGGACGATCTTTTTCTTCATTTCCGGTGTGAAGTGGTCCAGGATGAACCGGCGAAGAATGCGAAAACTCTCCGGGAAATCCTTTTCTACGACCTCCGTCACCATGAATTCCTTGCGGTACGTCTCGAAATATGTTTCGAGCGTAACGGTTATATAGTTGAACAGCTTGTCCCTCAACAGGTTGTTGATCCTGTTTTCCTTCAGGTTGAGGAAAAACCGCTCGAAGATGGCCACGATCATCTCGTTCTCACGCTCGTCCTCCACCGACAGGGCGAGCAGATTACGGAAAAGCTTGTCGGGATCACGCAGTTTCTGCGAGGATGAATACAGAAGGCGCAGGACCATATCCATGAGCTCCCTGTCGTCCGAGGTGAGCGCCTTCATCGTGTATATAAGGAACTCCCGGTGGTTCGAGCATATCATCGCGTTGATAAAAGCGGTCCGCACCCTTCTGGAATACGAATCGAACTGGGAGGTCATCTTACCGAGCAGTACCCGCACGTTGAGAATCAGTCTGTCTTCGAACTCGGGGGCGTAGGTGTACGAAACGTCCTCCTCTCCCCTGCTGTCTTCCGCCTCTTTCATTATGGCGTCGCTCAGCATCGCGAGCGAGTTGTACACGCTGTACGAGACGGCCTCGTTCTTTTCCCTGAGGAAGTCCTCGTAGAGCGAGACGTCCTTGAAGGCGGAGAGCGCCTCTATCGCGAAACAGCGCAGCGCGACGTTCTTCTCGCGGTCGGTCGCGATCTTCCTGATGAATCCGGCGACATCCTGAGACTGCGCGCCGTGAATGCGAAGAATCGAGAAGGCCTTCTCCACCGCCTCGATCTGAGATGAATCCCCCTCGTTCTTTTCTATAAAGGTGATAATTGAATCGAGCAGCTCCGGGGAGCCGAATCTCTCGATGTTCTCCAGCGCGCACAGTTTTTCCGTTACCGAGGTTTCTCCGCCGTTAACAAAATCAATGAGCGCGGGGCCCACCTCCGGCCGGTCGAAATCTTTTAGAACCAGAAACGCGCTCTCGCGAACGTACGGCTCCTGCTCGAGCTCTCTCAGCAGGATCCCCGTTCCGTTCTCCGAGCGGACTATGCCGAGCAGGCGGTGAAACGCCATCCGCTCGTACGGAACCAGCTTGAATGACCGGCTTATTTCGACCTTCAGCGATTGTAAATAATCCTTTTCCATCAACTCCTCCCGTCGGGGGGAACGACGTGCCCGGATCTTCGAGGGCGTCCCCAGAATACCGACAACGAGGGGCATTGCAATAAAAAAAGCGCGTTGCCTGCCTGACTTCATTACGCCGTTCACGTCCGGCGCCGGGCCGCGAATGGCAAAAATGGTTTGACGAGCCCTTTAAAAATCAGTATCATTTCGTCATGTCTTCCCTCCGGATTCCGCGGGGGACGCACGGTCATAGAACGGCGACAGAAGCAAATCTATTCCCAGGAGTACTATTCATGAAAAGCAACAGGCTCGTGCTGTTCGTCGCGATTTTTTTCCTCGCGGCGGCGGTATCATGCGGTGGCGGGTCCAAAAAACAGGTAAAGGGCGAATCCGGAAAATCCGGCAAGGCCGGCTGCGAACTCTGCGGCGAGGCCACAGGCTACGCCCAGATATTCGACAACGACCAGTCGCTCGCCCGCGACAGGGCCATCGACGACGCCATGAACAAGCTCGTCGGAAGCAAGCTCGGCACCTTCGTATCGGGCACCTCAGTGGTCGAGGCCTTCGCGCTCGTATCGTCCATAGTCGAGGCAAAGACCAGCGGCATGGTCCGCA
>JAGODA010000364.1 GCA_017998475.1 Spirochaetota bacterium
CCCCTCCTCCTCGGTGAGATCTCCAAGTTCGACCACACCGTTACGGGGGTCGAGCCCGAAGACTGCCTTTTCCGCATATTCCGCGACGCGCGCTTCTCGCGGGAAAAGACCCCGTACAAGACCAATTTCGGAGCGTTCATGAAAGGCGGGGGACGATCGACGCCGGGCGCCGGATACTATCTTCATATCGAACCGGGCGGTAGCTTCGTATCGGGCGGCATCTATATGCCGCCGGCGCCGCTCCTTTTGGCCATACGCACGGCGATCGCGCGAGATCCCTCCCCCTTTAAAAAGATCATAACCGCGCCGGAGTTCGTCAGGATGTTCGGCGGCCTTTCAGGCGAAACGCTCGTAACGGCCCCTAAGGGGTTTCCCCGCGACCATCCCGAGATAGACCTCCTGAGATACAAGCACTACATGGTGTTTCGCGCGGTGAGCGAAAAGACCGTCCTTTCAAGGGATTTCCCCTCGCTCTGCGTCGAGGCCTTCATGGCGATGAGGAAATTTAACGCCTACCTCAACGGAGTGATGGGATTGTAACCACCGTGCATTTCACGATTTCTTCACGGCGGCCGCGTTCCGGATAACTTTAATTTCAGTATATTTTCAGTCAAAGCATGACCAGTCATGCATGGCGCGTCTTTCAGGTGGAAAAGCGCCAAAATTAATTCGCCGGTTTCTACCGGCCGACTGTATCGGAGAACAATGGAAAAAACAAAAAACATCGCGCTCGTCGCGCACGACAACAGGAAGAAGGACCTCGTGGAATGGGTGGAGTGGAACTACCAGACGCTCCTTGAGCACAATTTAATCTGCACGGCGACCACCGGCAGGCTCATCCAGGAAACGCTTGCCCAGAAGATACTCCAGCACGGATCAAACGGCCATGCGGGCGGGCGGAAGATCACGAAGCTGAAATCGGGCCCGATGGGAGGCGACCAGCAGCTCGGCGCGATGATCGCCGAGGGAGACATCGACATCCTGATATTCTTCTGGGACCCCATGACCCAGCAGCCGCACGACGTCGACATCAAGGCGCTTCTGCGCATCGCCGTTCTCTACAATATTCCCACGGCCTGCAACCGCTCGACCGCGGACTTCATGATCTCATCACCGCTCATGGGGCTGGAATACCAGCCCAGGCTGAAGGACTATTCCGACTACATGTCCAGGGACATCCGCTGAGCGCTTTCCTCGCCGGGCATCACCCGTTCGCGCCAAGCGCCGCGAGGAAGCCTTCGTGGATTGCGTCGTTGATCTTCGCCGGACGCACGCAGTCGCCGACCGCGGTGTGTGCGATACCGGCCCGTTCCAGCGCCTCACAGAGCCGCCTGACCGGGCGCGAACCCGAGGCGACCACCACGTTGTCGAACTCGCGACTGTGTCGCGCTCCCTCGATCTCGTAGACAACGGTTCCGTCCTTAACGGACAGCACCCGGGCGCCGGTGAGCGCCTCGACGCCGTGGCGGGTGAGCGCCGTCTTCACCACCCAGCGCGTTGATTTGCCGATGTCCTTGCCGATCTTCGGAAGCATCTCGAAAACCGTCACCTGCTTCGATCCGCGGAACATGAGCTCGCGGATGCGCTGGGGGCTTTCGGCCTCGTGCGCCATCAGGAAGTGCACCATCTCCGGCGAGAGTGTCCCCTTCGCCGCCAGGAAGAGCGCCGTCTCCAGTCCCACCGCGCCGCCGCCGATAACGGCAATCCGTTTTCCGAGCGCGGGATTTTCCGCGAGGACTTTCCACGAGGAGAGCACCCGGGGGTCGTCGAGGCCCTCGATCGGCGGCATGAGGGGTTCCGCCCCCTCGGCCACTATTACCCGGTCGGGCTTCTTATTCCTGACCAGATCGACCGTGACTTCGGTATTCAGGTGGACCGGAATAGAGAGCCTGTCGAGCATCGTCTTGTAGTACTTAACGATCTCCCACAGCTCCTCCTTGTGAGGAGGGGCCCCCGCGATCCAGAGCTGTCCTCCGATCTCGCTCCCCTTTTCGTAGAGCTCCACCGAATGGCCCGCGCGCGCCGCGGTGACGGCCGCCTCAAGCCCTCCCGGCCCGGCGCCGACCACCATCACCCGTAACGGCTTTTCGGCCTTCACCACGTTCCGCTCGCCCTCGAACCCGGCCCGCGGATTCACGATGCAGAAGACCGGCTTAGCGCTGAAGATGGTATCGGTACAGCCCTGGTTGCAGGCCACGCAGGGACGGATCTCGTCCTCGCGTCCCGCGCCGGCCTTCTCCGGCCAGTAGGGATCGGCGATGAGCACGCGTCCCAGGTTGACCATGTCGCAGGCGCCGTCGCGGATCATGCGCTCGGCGAGCTCGGGCCGCGGAATACGGTTGGACGCCATCACCGGAACCGACACCTCTTTCTTTATATTCAGAGCCAGGTAGGAATAGCCGCCGCGCGGAAGCTCCATGGGAAGCTGCGGCACGCGGGCCTCGTGCCAGCCGCCGGTCACGTTGATGAGGTCGATGCCGGCCTTTTCGTACACCTTCGCGAACAGCGGCGTTTCGAGGTCGGTGTTGCTTCCGGGGACGAAATCGTTGCCCGCCATCCGGACTGAAAGCGGATAGTCCGGACCCACGGCCGCGCGGACCTTCTCGATCACCTCGCGGGGAAAGCGCACCCGATTTTCGAACGAGCCCCCGTATTCGTCGGTACGCAGATTCTTCAGAGGCGAAAGGAACTGGGTGATGAGGTAGCCCGCCGAGGCGATGATCTCGACGCCGTCGAACCCGGCCTCCTTCGCGCGAAGCGCGGCGTCGACGTAGCGCTTCTGGATATCGTGTATCCCTTCAATCGTGAGCTCTTTCGGCATTTCCTTTGAGTATTTCGAATACACCTCCGACGGCGCCACGGGCTTCTCGCCGTCGAGGATGATTGAAAACGCGTACGCGCCGGCGTGAAAAAGCTGCACCCACGCGCGCGCACCTGCCTCTTTGATTATCGTCGCGAGCTTTCTGAAGGGTTCGATGGACTCGTCGCCCGCCAGCGACAGAACGATCACGCCGGAACCGGCCAGATCGATACCGACGGGTCCCACGGTCACGATGCCGGCGCCGCCCCTGGCCTTTTCCCTGAAATACTCGTAATATCGGTCGTTCAGCTTTCCGTCGTAGGAATAGAGGAGCCCGAGGGCCGGATAAGCGACGCGGTTCTTCACCTCGAGACGGTTGATCGTGATGGGGCTGAAAAGGTGTGGAAACATCGGAAACCTCGCTGTAAACCTGATTCGACCCGAAAGCGCGCTTCATTGGTCGACCAATCAACGGTGTAGTGTAGTATCACATAAAAATACTCTCTGGACACCTCGCAAGCACTTTTTTCGTTTTGCCCCATATACTCTATGCC
>JAGODA010000365.1 GCA_017998475.1 Spirochaetota bacterium
GAACGTGCGGGTGGAGGACGGCATGACCAGGTATGAATGCCTGTACAGGGACAAACCGCTTGGCGAGATCGCGCTGGGCATCCTTGGCCGCCACAACGCGCTGAACTCTCTTTCGGCCGTGGCGGTCGCGATGGACCTGGGGCTCTCGTTCGGCACAATCCGCGAGGGTCTGGCGGTATTCCGCGGTGTCGGCAGAAGGATGGAGCGCGTCGGCGAGAGCGGAGGCGTGCTGGTGATGGACGATTACGGCCACCATCCGACCGAAATTCGGGCCACGCTGGACGCCCTGTCGAGCCTCGGACGCCGTCTGATCGTTGTGTTCCAGCCCCACCGCTATTCGCGGACCAAACTCCTCTGGGAAGAGTTCGGCCAGTGCTTTTCGAACGCCGACGTTCTGTTCCTCGCCGAAATATATCCCGCCGGAGAGGAGCCCATAGAGGGTGTGTCCTCGGAACTGATCTGCCAGGCCATTAAGAAACACTCAGGACGCGACACCGCGATTGTCGGTCGGTTCGAGGATATAGCCGAAACCGTGGCGTCCGAGATCCGCGAGGGCGATGTCGTCCTTACGCTCGGCGCCGGCGATATTTACAAGGCGGGCCCCGCGGTGCTCGAGATCCTCAACAATCGAGGTTCCCGCGGATGACGGGCCGGGCGCGACATGCGTTCGCGGTGATGTCCTGCGTGATCATATCCGCGGTGCTTTCCGCGTCGAGCGTGGAGGCCGCGCGCGATGTTCGCGCGGTGAAGGGGATCGAATTCAACGGGCTGAAGTATCTCAGCCGCTACGAGATACTCAGGCACGCGGTCTACCGCGTGGACGGGGATTCGCTCGTCATCGACGTCGGCTCTCTCAGGGACGGGCTGGACAGAATGCCCATGGTACGAAGATACACGCTGGAGGAGAAGGACGGAAGGCTCGCGGTGGTCGTCGAAGAGAACGAGCCCGCGCACCTGGTGCTGTTCGATGGAGACGGCCGGCTGGTGCCCGTCGAGTTCGACGCGGGCATGAAGGTGCTCGCCACGGGAACGATACACGCCGCCGAGCGGCCGATCATCGTGGCGGCTTCGCGCGATCTGGTCGAAGGCGGGCCCTCGGCCAGACTGAGGGGCGCGCTCTCCGTGCTGTCGGAGCTTGAAGGAAAAGGTCTTCCCGTTATACGTGAGATTGAAGAGGTCGACATGACCGCGCACCCGGGCCTCCGCGTGAAACTGAAGGGCAGGCCCACCGTCTTTACGCTGGATATGGATCGCGCGAGCTTCCGGGCCCTTAACATGCTGGTCGGGTACCTGGACGCGGCGCGGCGTTACCCGGCGCGCTCGGAGGTCCGGGCGAACGCGGCGGTACTGAAGTAAAATGCAAGGAGCCCAGTGATGGAAGATACTATCGTCGGTCTTGATATCGGAACAACGAAAACCTGCGCCGTGATCGGTTTCGTGAACGAGAACAACCAGATAGAGGTCACCGGTGTCGGGATCGCGCCCTCGCGCGGGCTGAAGAACGGAGTCATCATCAACATCGACAACACCGTTTCATCGATCGTCAAGGCAATCGAGGACGCCGAGCTCATGGCCGGCACCGAGGTCGGAGCGGCCTACGTGGGGGTGACCGGCCAGCACATAAAGGGCGAAAACTCAAAAGGCGTTGTCGCGGTTTCGAACCGCCAGCGGACGATCACGCCGGTCGAGATCAAGCGGGTCATAGAGGCCGCCCAGGCGGTTGTCATTCCGGTGGACCGCGAGATAATCCACGTGCTCTCGAAGGAGTTCGCGGTCGACGACCAGACCGGCATAAAGGACCCCATCGGGATGAGCGGCGTGCGCCTCGAGGCCGAGGTGCACATCATCACGGGCTCGACGACCACGATCCAGAACCTGCTTAAATCGGCCAACCGCGCCGGGTACCAGTGCTCGGACGTTATCTTCGCTCCGCTCGCCTCCGCCGAGGCGACGCTTTCCAGGGACGAGAAGGAGCTGGGAGTCGCGCTCGTCGACATGGGCGGCGGCACCACGGACATCGTGGTGTTCATAGAGGGCGGGGTGGCCTATTCATCCGTGCTGTCAATCGGCGGCATCCACGTGACGAACGACATTTCTATAGGCCTGCGGACGCCGATCGAGTCGGCCGAGGTGATCAAGAAGAAGCACGGCTGTTCGGTCGTCGATATCGTCGACGCGTCCGAGACGATCGAGGTGCCTTCGGTCGGCGGCCGCGCGCCCAGGAGAATATTCCGCCAGGAGCTCGCGCAGATCATCGAGCCCCGCATGCTCGAGATAATGGAGATGGTTGACCGCGAGCTCATCCGGAGCGGGAAGAAGGAGATACTGGCCGCCGGGATCGTCCTGACGGGAGGGGCCGCGATGATAGAGGGGTGCGTGGAGGCGGCGGAACGCGTCTTCAACATGCCGGTGCGGGTGGGAGTTCCGCGCGACATCGCGGGACTGAAGGACGTTGTGGCGACGCCGCAGTACGCCAACGGCGTGGGACTGCTCAAGTACGGAATCAAAATGAGCCGCTTCCGCACCAAATCGAAATCGGACCGCTCCGGCACAGTGGGATCGTTCGGCAAGAAATTCAGGAAGTTCATAGATAATTACTTTTAGCTCTTTTTTATCCGATAATGAGACATAACACAAGGAGAGGGGGGGAATGATGTTCAGATTGGAAGAGGAAAAACCGTTGAACACCATCATCAAGGTAGTCGGCGTCGGGGGCGCCGGCTGCAACGCGGTCAACCGGATGATCGCCACGGGCATGGAGGGCGTCGAGTTCATCGTGTGCAACACCGACGCGCAGCAGCTCAGGGAGTCGCTGGCCCCAATGAAGATCCAGATCGGCAACAAGCTGACGCGGGGCCTTGGGGCGGGCGCCGACCCGGACATCGGCCGCGAGGCCGCCAACGAGGACAGGGACAAGATCCAGAAGGCCCTTAAAGGCGCCGACATGGTGTTCATCACGGCGGGGATGGGCGGGGGGACCGGTACGGGCGCCGCGCCGATCGTCGCCGAGGTGGCCAAGGAACACAGCGCCCTGGTGCTCGGAGTCGTAACGAAGCCCTTCAGGGTGGAGGGCAGGAAACGCGCCGAGCGCGCGGAGGAAGGAATCCGCAATCTTAAAGAGAAGGTCGATACGCTCATCACCATCCCGAACGATCTTCTGCTGAAGATAATCGACCGGCGCACTCCCATCGACGACGCGTTCAAGCTGGCGGACGACATTCTCCGTCAGGGCGTACAGGGCATATCCGACCTCATCATGATTACGGGTCTGGTCAACGTGGACTTCGCCGATGTGAAGACGGTCATGAAGGAGACCGGCGACGCCCTGATGGGCGTGGGCCTGGGCAGCGG